>NZ_BAAFGR010000149.1:0-19735 GCF_041154655.1 Nocardia sp. JMUB6875 | reverse complement strand
AGGGGGAGGGTGGGTTCAATTCGAATGTGCTGATCCTGATGCACATTCCGGGGGATGGGTCGAAGTCGACCGCGATTTCGATTCCCCGGGACGACTATGTCACGCTGGATCCGGCCTCGTGCGCCAGCTCGCCGTGTAAGGGAAAGATCAAGCAGGCGTACGGGTTCGCGTACGCGCGGGCCAAGGACAAGCTCACGGCGGCGGGGGTGAAGGACGCGCTGGAGCTGGATCAGCGGTCGCGGGACGCGGGGCGGCTGGCCGAGAGCAATACGGTCAGCAAGTTTTTGGGCAATGTGCCGGTCGATCACTTCGTCGAGGTGACCCTGGCCGCGTTCTTCCAGATCGCGCAGGCGGTACAGCCGATCACGGTGTGCCTCAACGAGGACACCTCCGACAGCTACTCCGGCGCCAATTTCAAGAAGGGCAAGCAGCAGATCGACGCCGCGCAGGCCATGGCCTTCGTGCGCCAGCGCCGCGACCCGGATCAGCCGCTGTTCACCGACCTCGACCGCACCCGCCGCCAGCAGGCGTTCATCGTCTCGCTGCTGCGGCAGCTGCAGGACAGCGGGACGCTGGGCAGCCCGAGCAAGTTGCGCAATCTGCTCGATATCGCCAAGCAGAACACCGCCATCGACAAGAACCTGGACCCGCTGTCGTTCGCGCAGCGGGCCTCGGCGCTGTTCAACGAGGGGGTCGCTGTATACGCTGCCGGTCAAGGACTTCGGGACCGACGACGCGGGGGAGTCGATCAATATCGTTGATACCGAGGAGATCCGGGGCATCGTGCGGAATCTGCTGTCGCCCGGCGATTCCGGGACCACGACGACCACCACGCCCGTCCCGACCACCACGACGATTCCCGCCGCGGCAGGTGTCGTCCTGAACGTGGTCAACAGCTCCGGCCGCAACGGCCTGGCCGCCCAGGTGCAAGAAGCCCTGGCCACCAGGGGATTCACCCGCGGCACCACCTCGACCGGCGCGGCCCGCGACACCACGACGCTGACCTACGGCACCGGCGCGGAATCCGCCGCGCAGGCGCTGGCCGCGCAACTCGGCCTCACCGCCACCAAATCGACGGCGGTGGAAGAGCAGACCGTGCAGCTGACCCTGGGCAGCGACGCGCAATCCGGTCCCATCGCGAATCTCGTAGCCGAACAAGCTGATCCGAGCACCTCGGCGACCCGCACCACCGCGCCCACGACCTCGACCACACCCCCGGCGCCGGTCTCCGCCACCGCGCCGGGCACCAACGCTCCGGCCGCCACCGACCTCTCCCAGATGGATACCGGCGGCATTCCCTGTGTGAGGTAACGGAATACGGGCACGACGGTGGCCAATCCGGGCATGGCGGGAGCCCGCCGGGCGTAGCTTGCTTGTCAGGTACGGCTCGAGGGGTGTGCGATGAACGATCAGCGACGCTACGTGGTGATCGGCGGCGGCCTGGCGGGCCTGGCGTCCGCGGTCTGGCTGGCCGAGGCCGACAAGCGGGTCACCCTGCTGGAACGGCGCGGGCGGCTGGGCGGGCGCACGCACGCGCTCGAGGTCGCGCCGCTGCGGGACGTGCCCGACAACGGGCAGCACGTGATCGCCAGCGGCTACGACCACCTGTTCCGGTACCTGACCAGCGTCGGCACCCGGCAATACGTGACCTTCCCGCAGCGCGGAGTGCTGCGCTGGCCGGGCGGGCGCGTGGTCACCATGGGCACCAAGGGATTTCCCGCCGTGCGCGCACTCTTCGGCGCGCATCCCGACGCGAGCCCGGCGGATCGGCTGCGGGCCGCGGCGGCCACCCTGCGCATGGGCTGGCAGTGCCTGCGTCAGCCCGGTGATCTGGCCGACCTCACCACCGATCAATGGTTGCGCCGCCTCGGCATGCCCGAGACCGCCCGCGAGGCGCTGTGGGACTGGCTGGCGCTCGGCATCGCCGCCGAACCGGTGCGGCAGGAATCGGCCAAGGTGTTCGCCGATGTGATGGCGACCGGAATCCGGTTGGGCGTCAAGCACATGCGACCGGTCACCATCGGCTATCCGACCACCGATCTCGACACGTTGTTCGTCTCCGGGGCACAGCGGGTGTTCGAACGGCACGGCGTGGAGGTGAAGTATCGCGCGGTGGCCCGGCGCATCCGGATCCAGGACGGGGCGGTGACCGGTGTGGTGCTCGCCGACGGGGACGTCGAGCCCGCGGACGCGGTGGTGTGCGCGGTGCCCAACTCCTATATCGGCGGGCTGCTCGACGAGCTACCCGAGCACGACGAGATCTATTCGGCCGCGGACAAACTCGGGTACACGCCGATCGTCAGCACCAATCTCTACCTGGACCGGCCGCTGGGCACGCAGGGCGCGATGGAGGCGCTCATTGGCGGCGCGGGCGTCATCGACGAGGTGTTCGACCGGCAGCGCATGCACGGCCGCGGCACCCTCAACGGCTGGCTGTACTGCCTGACCACCAGCGGCGCGTACGAGCAGATCCACAAGCCGCACCGCGAGGTGGTCGAGGAGCAGATGGCGCTGCTGCGGCGCTACTATCCGGCCGCACGGGATGCGAAAGTGCTGCACGCGCAGGTGGTTCCGATGCCGCGGGCGACCTTCTCGCAGGTGGTCGGCACCGACGGATTGCGCCCGGCGCAGCGCACCTCGGTGCCCACGCTGGTGCTGGCCGGAGATTGGACCCGTACCGACTGGTCGGCCACGATGGAGAGCGCGGCCCAGAGCGCCGCCAAGGCCGTGGATCTGCTGCTCAGCCTGCCCGCGGAGCCTTCGATGGCGGGCCGTTCCGCGCGCGGCTGAGGTCTCGCTCGGATCACCAGTCGACCAGCCGGTCTGATTACTCGCGTTCTGCTCGCGGTCGCGGATCCAGGAAGAAGTTCAGGATCAGTCGGGTGATATCGGCCAGGAATCGCTCGCGGGGAATGGGCGGGCCGTCGAGCAGATAGCGGATGGTCAGGTGCTCGACCACCCGCACCAGCATCCACGCCGCCGCATCGGCGTCCACCTCCTCGGGCACCGGATACCGCCCCATCGACAGCGTGACCCGCGCCAGCTCCGCGATCTGCTGCTCGAACGCCGCCACCGGACCGTCCGCGGACAGGCGCGGCGTCTGCTCGACCACCGCGCGCAACAGCTCTCGGTCATTTCCGAGCGCATCCATCAGATCGGAAATCGTCTCCGGCACAGAGACTTCCGGCGGCCTGCCGATATTCGACAGCACCTTCGCCCGCACCAGCTCGGTGACGTCGCGGGTGTAGCGCTCGATCACGGCGGCCACCACCGCGTCCTTGTTGGGGAAGTACTGATACAGCGAACCCGGGCTGATATCCGCCTCGGCGGCAATGCGATTGGTGGAGGCCCCGTCGTAGCCGTGGGTGATCAGCACCCGCTGCCCGGCATCGACGATGCGCGCCACCATAGCGCGGGAACGATCCTGCTGCGGCGTGCGGCGCGGCGGTGGCGCGGGGGTTTTCGAGGTGCGGCGTTTCGATGTCATGGCGTTTCGGGGGAGATTCGGAATGCGAATTGAATGCGAGTAAATATTCGTGTCAGCGTTGAAACATGGTGTCACACAGCGCGGTGTCCGGCCAGGGTGAAGTCCCGTCGCCCGGTTCCCATCACGATCCGGTTCCGCTCGGGCCGGACTCACTGACCTGGAAGACCTTCGGATCCCTCTACTTTCTGCCCAGCGCACTGTTCGTGGGCATGGTGCAGAACATGCATCCGGGGCTCGGGGCGGGCGTGGAATTCCATTCCGAAATCCAGGACGAGTTCTATCAACGGATTCTGCGGTCGCTGTACCCGATTTACGGTGTGGTGTTCGACGGTGACCGGGCGGAGCGGACGGCGCGCGAGATTGTCGGATACCACCGGGGCATCAAAGGCGTCGACGGGCAGGGCCGCCGGTATCACGCGCTGGACCCGGGCACGTTCTACTGGGCGCACGCGGTGTTCTTCGTACAGAACCTGCGCGCGGCGGAGCTGTTCATGGGCGGGCTGAGCGAGGCCGAGCGCGAACAACTCTGGCGCGAGCATTACCGCTGGTACGAGATGTACGGCATGAGCATGCGGGTGGTGCCGACCAGTTGGGCTGCCTTCCAGCGGTATTGGCGCGACATGTGCCGCGACACCCTGGAGCCGACCAAGGCCGCCTGGGATGTGTACCGGCTGGTCGATACCGTCCCGGTGCCGCCGTTCCCGCTGGTGCGGCAGCTGCCGAAGCCGCTTTGGGAACACCTGATCCGGCCGACCGGTGCGCACTTCTACAAGTTCGTGACCATCGGGCTGTGCGATCCGGAGATCCGCCGCACCATGGGGTTCACCTGGACCGCGCGCGATCAGCGTCGGTTCGACCGGTTGTGCCGGACGCTGTCGGCCATGAACCGGGTGACGCCGGACGGGATCAAGTACTTCTTCCCCCGCATTCACGCCGCCCGCCGCCGCGCCGCCGGGAAACGGCCCGCCTGGCTCGCACCGCCGGAAGCGCCCGAAATGCTGTGGCCCGCCGCCGAACACCGCGCCGAGGGCAAGCACTACTGCCCGGTCCACGCCGACCGCGGTTCCGATTCGATCACCCGATTCCGCCAGCTGACAGGGTTCTGACGCCATGACCCAGGGACTCGAGACCACCCATCCCTACGATTACTACTACCGGCCCGGCCTGCCGCTGCGCCCGCCACCGCCGCGCGCGGTGCCGTCGGACCTGTGGTTCGAACCGCGAAAGGCCATGCTGGGACCCTGGATCGACGTGCGCCGCGAGCCGGTCGACACACCCCGCACCCGGCTCATGGCCGATCATCTGTGGCAGGGCGACGAACCGATGGACGCGCTGGTCGCGGCGTTCGGTCGCCTCGGCTCCGCGGGCGGCCGCCGTATGTTGAACCAGGCCCTGGCGCACGGCATCGACAGCCTCGACGATCCGCTGCCCGAACTGGTGAATCTCTTCGCCCTGCTGGACAATCCGCCCGACTGGTACGACCCCGACCTGTGGGAATACGGTCGCCGGCTCTGGATCAACGTCTCCCTCGCCGGGAAGATGGCCATGGGCGTGCAGGATTTCATGGGCACCTTCGTCGGCGCGGAGGTCGCGTCCGCCGTCGGGCAGACCGGGCGCTTCGTCAAGGACCCGTATCGCCGCGGCCTGGAATCCTCGGTCTGGTTCCGCAGTGTCACCGCGCCCCGGGCACTGGAACGCGGTAACCCGATCTTCCACGACACCGTCCGGGTCCGGCTCATGCACGCCCAGGTCCGGGCGATGCTGCGGCGCACCTGGGGTGACGAGCATTTCGCGCAGCACGGCAATCCCATCTCCAATGCCACCACCATGGGCGCGGCCGTCACCTTCGGCCTGTCACCGATGTGCTTCGACCACGTGCACGGCCGACGGTGCAGCACAAGGCAACTCGATGCCGTCATGCACTACTGGGCCTATATCGCCCATGTCTTCGGTGTCGCCGACGAACTCATCCCGCGCTCGGCCGCCGAAGGCATGGAACAGGCCGACTACATGGTCGCGACCGCGGGCGTGGCCCCGCAGTGGACCGCGAACATGGCCGGTGCCGCCACCCGCGCCTTCACCGATGCGACCGTCAGCGGCCGCCTCCGCATCGCCGCCACCTCACCCCTGCTCGGCGCCCTGGCCTACTACAGCGGTGAGCCGCTGGTCCGCACCTTGCTGGCCGACACCCCCTTGAAATCGGTTCCGCTGCGCCCGTTCTCCCGCCTCGTCGGCCTCGCCGCGACCGCCGAGGTTCGGGTTCGAGCCTTGGACGATCACCTCCCCGGCGCTCGTGCTCGCATGATTCGCCGGGCCCGCCACATCGACCCGATGTGGGACCGCAACACCCGGATCGCCCGCTACCTCGCCGCCCGGGCCGGAATCCGCGGCACCCCGTTCGACCACCACGACGCGTCCGCCGCAGCGCCACGCTGCCCGATCTGACCGCTCATCCCTGCGTACCGGCAATGCTCAGGTACACGACCATGATCGTGAACAGGAACCAGCCGACGCCCTGCCAGATCGGCCAGGCCCGCTCGGCCCGCCACGCCCGGAAGGCGATCACCAGCGCGCCGATGCCCCCGGCCAGCAGGATGCCACCCGGCACCAATCCGACCACGACCCGCGAGGTCGCATCGCACAGACTCGACCCCTCGTTCAGGCACGCGGGACGGGCCGCCGCCCAGATCAACACGATCACCGCGGCCACGGCGGTCGCACCGAGCACGGCCAGGACATAGGTCGTCGCATGCCGCAGCATCGACGGATCGTTCCACCGTTTCTCCACGTCGTTCACCATGTCCCCGCACCTCCTCGCCGTAGCAGTACCCGCACCCGACCAGATACCACCATGGTCGTCCCGCCGCCGACCCGAGGCCACGCCGAATCGTCGCGAATCCCGGGCCCCGGGGCGCGGCGTGGCCCGAGGTCAGAATCTCAGCGGGCGTCGGCGGCCAGGCCGATGCCCAGGCCGACCAGGACTGCGGCGAGTGCGCGTTCGATGCGGCGGCGGATGCCCGTGCGGCGCAGCCAGTCTCCGGCACGGTCGGCGGCCAGCACCACGCCGACGCACCAGGCGGTATCGATCACCAGCTGGATGACGGCGAGGATCAGGACCGTGGGCAGGACCGGGCCGGAGCCGGGTAGGAACTGCGGCAGGATCGTCAGGCCGAACACCGCCGCCTTGGGGTTGGCGGCGATGGAGATCAGCGACGCCCGGAACGCGGAGGCCGGGGTGCGCCCGCCCGGCAGCGCCGCGGTCAGTGCCGCGCCGAAGGTGTCCTCGCCGCGGGATCCGCGCCAGGCTTGAATTCCCAGCCACACCAGCACGAATGCGCCGAGCAGATGGACGCCGACATTCAGGACCTCGTTGGCGACCAGGAGCGCCGACAACCCGGCCCCGCCCGCGAGGGTCCAGCCGAAGACGCCGATCTCATTGCCCGCCACCGCCGCCAGCCCGGCGGCGCGGCCGTCCCGGACCGCCCGCTGCAGGAACAGCGCGGTGGCCGGACCCGGAATCGCGGCCAGGATCAGACAGGCGAGGGTGAAGGCTGGAAGGACGGAGATCAAGTGCGGCATGCATCGATGCTGTCACCGGCCCGACCGTCTGGCCAGCGAATTCCGTCCGCGGAGGCAACTTCGCACCCCTGTCGGCGCGTCCCGCCAGCACACGCCGAGGCATGCTGCCGGTCAGGCCGGTGAGGCGGCCTGCGCGCCAACGTCCTCCGATAGATAGTCGATTCCGCCGACGTAGACGGTGTGCCCGAGTCCGGTGTCCGAGGTGGTGGCGGCGGCGACCGCGGTAGCGAAATCCTCGACGGTCGGCAGGTCGCCCTGGTCCCGGCGGGCGGTGACGGCGGCGGGATCGCGGCGTTCGAGGAGGCGGACGATGATGGTGCCGTCGATCATGTCGCCGGATACCACGGTGAAACCGATTCCGCGGTCGGCGAATTCGCCGATCATGGCGCGCAGGGCGTCCTCGCCCGCGCGCTTGCTGGCGGCGATGGGTTCATAGCCGGGCGGGACCGCACGGGTCGCGGAGAAGTGGGCCTGATGGCTGGTGACGAACACGATGCGGCCGCCCACGGGCAGGTGGGGGAGCGCCAGACTGACCAGGCGAGTCTGGGCGTCGCGATTCAGGAGCATGGCGTAGCCGGGCGCGGCATCGCGCTCCAACCCGCCGGAGGCATTGAGCACCAGCACGTCCAGGCGGCCGAACTCCGCGACCACCGCATCGACGAGCGCCCGCGCACTGTCCGGGTCGGCGATATCCGCGCCCGCCACCGAGGCGCTGCCGCCCGCGGCCACGATCTCGGCCGCCAGGGTCTCCGCGCGTTTGCGCTTCTCCCGGTAGTTGATCACCACGTGGTCGCCGCGCGCCGCCAGCACCCGCGCGGTTTCCGCGCCGATCCCGCGAGAAGCGCCGGTGATCAGCACGATTCGCCGCCCGCCCGGCTCGCCGCCTACCGCTAGGTCCCCGCTGCCCGCCATCCGCCTACCTCCGGCCCGATCGAGTGCTTCTATTTTCGAACCACTATGGTAGTTCGAAATGAGAAGCGCAAGCCAGCCGCCGCCCGCCAACAGCCGCGCCGACGACTCGACGACCTCGGTGCTCTCCGCCATGGACCTGCTCGGCCAGCGCTGGATGCTGCGCGTGATCTGGGAACTCGAACCCGGCCCGCTCGGCTTCCTGGAACTGCGCCGCCGCATGGGCAATTGCTCGTCGAGCATGCTGTCGATGCGGTTGCAGCGGCTGGCGGAAGTCGGTGTGGTGGAGAAGCAGCCGGACAAGTCCTACGAATTGACCATTGCCGGAGTGCAATTGGGTTATGCCCTGGAACCGATCTGGCGCTGGTCGGAGCACTGGGCCGCCAATCTGGAACGCGCCGGCGACGATACCGACGCCCAGCGGGACGGATTTCGGAAAGATACCTAAGGGTCTGCTGTTTTCTTCCGCGTGTTCGAAGACTTGTGCGGTTGACCGAACAACCACCTAGACTGTCTGGGACGTGAACAAGATTTGCTCCGTACGAGTCTGTGGAGAGGTGACACGATGGGAGACCGGACGGTCGTCGCCGACGTGGCCGATGAATTGGCGCGCCGCGTGGCATCCGGGGAGTACGAGCCCGGTGGTCTGATGCCGTCCGTCCGCCAGGTCGCCGACGAATTCGACCTCAATCGCGCTACGGCGCAATTGATTCTGGGCCGGCTGGAGTCCTACGGATTCGTGGACGCCTTCCGCGGCAAGGGATTCGTCATCCGCGATGTGCGCGCCGAGGGCGGTGTGGACGTGTACCGGCGGCTGTTCCGGCTGTCCATGCCGAATCCGGAGATCGCCGCGGAGATGTTCGCCAATATCCTCGACGAGGAACGCGGCATCGCGCTCGAGGCGCTGCTGGCCTACACCGGCAGCGAGCGCGCGCTCGATCCGGGCATTTTCAAGGACGCCATCGACGAACTGGAAAGCGTTGCGCGGGGCGCGGATCCGGATCCGCACCGGATGCTCTCGATCGAACTCGGGCTGCTGCGCGGGCTGCTGACCGTGCTCGGACACACCGTGCAGCGCGCGGTGCTCAACTCCATCGGCGAGATGGTGCTGGAGGTGCCGGAGGCGGTCGAGGCGTTCTTCGCGGTCTCGCCGGACCTGCACGTGCTGGTGTGGCGGGCGCTGGTCGCGGTGTGGGAGTCCGACGGCGGGCCGAGTCAGGCGCAGCTGGCGCTGTTCGAGGATCTGTTCGGCATGTACCACCGGAAGGTGGTGGCGCGCTTCGAGGAACTGGTCGGTGCGGTCGGGTCCGAGGCGGCCGACGAGGTGGCGGCGACGGCCTGAGACAGCCCGAGCGTCGGTGTTTCAAATCCGACGGGTCGGTTTCGTCTCAGACAAGCCCTCTTGGCAGGAATTATTGCCCGATCACCGCGTTCATGATGGTGCCCGCGCTGGTCGCCACGATCCCGCCGACCAGCGCGCCGGCCACCTGCTTGGGCGCCTGCACCGCGCCGCCGCTCCACTTCTCCCAGGCGAAGCGGCCGCCCGCGTAGGTGATCGCGAGAATGCCCGAGAGCAGCACGAACCAGGTGAAATAGCGGACCAGCCGCAGTAGCTTGTCCGCCACCGGCGGCGTCTCGGGCGTCGGGTTGAAGACCTGCGCGTGTTGAAGCTGGGTCAGCAGTTCGTGGGTTGCTGTAAGAAACATCTTCGGCGCTCTTCCACGTGTCGGCTGTTCTCCATCCGGAGTACCCGTTATACACGGTGGTGCGCAAGGGAGTTGCCGCACAACAGAATCCGGGCGCCCTTGCAAGCCGCCTTACGCCGCGCGCGCGAACGCAAGGTTGCGCTCGGCAGGCCCGTCAGTCCACATCGTTGTCGGCCGACAGATACGCTACGGCCGCCAGGTACTGTCGGCACGCGAAGTGCTGATCGTGGGCCCGCAGGATGGCGCGGGCCTGGCGGTAGGTGAGCGAGCGGGGTTCCGCCGCGCAATCACCGGAGCTGTCTGCCGCGATATCGGTGGAACGGACGAGCATCTGCGTCATTTGATGCCTCTGGCCGATGGGGGTGGAATGGTGCACCGAGTTTAGGGTTCCGGCTCGTGCAGATGCAAGCACATCTGCACGCTCGCATTCGGTGTCGAGCGGTGCTCTCCGCGATAGCTGATCCCGATTCCGGCGTCACGTGACTTTTCGGACAGGTAGTCCGGAGCCAATCGGACGAACGGGACCGACGGGCCGGGATTGTCGGAAATCCTTCGCAACTTCGCTCGGGTTTCCGGCAAACCAAGATCAAATGTGTTGTGTTGCAAAGGATGTGCCAGCGCTGAGCCATCGATACCGGGCAATCTGCGTGCTATCGTCGTGCTTGCGGTTGCAACTGTAAGTACACCTGATCGAACATTTGCAAGTACTGGGACCACCGTCTGCGGGCGGTACTGGCAAGGAGTCGGAAATGACGGACATCTCGGCAACCCCGATCGATCGCTCGAATCTGTTGTGGCGCAAGAGCACTTTCAGCAATCCCAGTGGTAACTGCGTGGAGCTCGCCCCCCTCGCCGACGGGCAGGTCGCGGTGCGCAACTCGCGTGACCCCGAGGGGTCGCTGATCGTGTACACGCGGCCGGAGATCGATGCCTTTCTCCAGGGCGCGAAGAGCGGAGAGTTCGACGACCTCGCGCGCTGAGCGGTAGCATTGGCAATCGGCGCGGTGGTTCGCGACAGACGGTTGTGAGTCCACTGCCGGCAAACCCGAGCATCGGAGTGGACCCCATGATCGCAGAACCCGTTTCCCAGGATCGGGCGGATTCCGCTGTCGCCGAACGTGGCCCAACCGCACTGCGTATCGCGGTCGGTAGCCAACTACGGAAGCTGAGGGAACTCAGCGGCATTACGCGGGAAGCCGCGGGTGAACACATTCGCGGATCCCATGCCAAGATCAGTCGCCTGGAACTCGGGCGGACCGGATTCAAGGAGCGCGATATCCGGGATCTGTTGGCGCTGTACGGCGTTGACGATCCCGGCGAGCGCGAGCAGTTCCTCGATCTGGTTCGCAAGGCGAATCAACCGGGCTGGTGGCATCGCTACAGCGATCTGCTCCCGCCCTGGTTCGAAACCTATCTAGGTCTCGAGCACGCGGCGAAATCCATTCGCACCTATGAGGGGCAGCTGGTTCCGGGTCTGCTGCAGACCCCCGACTACGCCCGCTCGGTCGTTGCCCTCGGGCACGACGCGGATGGAGAGCGCCGCGTCTCGCTGCGCAGGCGTCGCCAGGAGCTACTCACCCGCGATGGTGCGCCGAGCTTCTGGGCCGTGCTCGACGAGGCGGTCCTGCACCGTCCGGTGGGCGGTCCCGGCGTGCTGCGCGGTCAGATCGAGCACCTGATCGAGATGTCGAGGCTGCCGAACGTCACCATCCAGTTGCTTCCGTATGCGGCGGGCGGGCATGCGGCGGCGGGGAGTTCGTTCACCATGCTGCGCTTCGCGGAACCGGAACTTCCGGACATCGTGTATCTGGAGCAGCTGACCAGTGCGCTGTACCTCGATCGTCGCCAGGATCTGGAGCTCTACCGTCAGGTCATGGATCAGCTGAGTGTCCAGGCGGAGCCGCCGGAGCGTTCCCGCAAAGAGCTGGCGCGGATAGCTGCCGAGCTCGACTAGCTCCCGAAAAGCTCCCCGAACATGGATAAGGGGCCCCTCACGGGGCCCCTATCAGCGTGCCATCGACCGGACGAGTCGGCCTGCGGCACGGCCGGATTCGGTTACTGCCTGATGAAGCTGGAGGCGATTCGCCAGAAGGCCTCCGGCTGCATGGTATGCAGATCCCAGTCGTTCACCATGGCATGCGCCGTGGTGACGATCCGCTCGATGTCGAAATCATACCGAGTGGCCGCTCCAGTGGATTCGACCTGGCGGATGACGAAAGCGGTTGCCGTCTCACGTGAATAGGTTTGCTCCGGCTGACTTCTGTCGGCAAACCCGAGTCGGCTGAGGTTGATTGGCTGGTTCATTCGAACGCCCCTGACGCCAGGCCGACGGCTAACCGTGGGCGAAGAATCGCCGGTGATTCACCGCTCGGCTCTCTGGTTGTCCCCTTAGTGGTGCCTTGCACGACGAGTCTATGACCGTGCATTGCGCAGATGCAAGTACATCTGCAACATCGAATTCGCAGCGCCAGAGCACTTTTCGGGATGCTATGAGTTTGCGAAACAAGGGTTGGCAGAAGGTTGCAATCGAGGCGATCTGGGCTTTCTCGGTACTTCCGATCGAAAGTTCTGGCGCGTCGCGACCGTTCCGCTTTTTCCAGGAATTTGCGGAAGATCAAAGTCGGTCGTGTGGAGCCGCTTCGGGCGGGTTCGCAGCTTTGACCCGGCGATGTTCGATGATCATGAGGGCGATTCCGACACGCAGACAGACCATCCCCGCGAGCGCCGACAGCGCACTCAAGGTGAGGGCGCCGTAGCCGGCGGTGATCAAAGTCAAAGCGAAGGCGATGATTCCCGAGGCGGTCAGAATCGGCCCGGGGAGATTGCGCGTCTCGGCGCAGGTGTTCGGAGTGACAGGCATCGGCACTGTCCTTTCTCCGCGCAATGCGGAACCGATAACAGTCGGATACCCGAGTAGCCACATGCGAATCACACTGCTGTAGAGCCGTGTTCACACGCCGAGCCGAGTTCACGGTGGCCCGCACTGATGCCCAGATCGTCCAGCAGGCCGAGAAACGCGCGCGCATAGGGTGAGACCGCGGTTTCGGCCCGCACGCGCTCCCAATCGACCTGCGCCCGCAATTCCCGTGCGATGTGCAGCAGGTGGGTGAAATCGAGCCGATGCGGATCGGCCACGATGAGTTCGGCCACCAGGAAGTCGGCGACGGTGACCACCGGCATGGCCTCCGGGCCGACCGGCAGCGACTCGGCGCGCGCCAGCAGTGCGTCGGTGATCGGCCGGTAGTTGGGGGAGTACACCAGATCGACGCGGATGTCGTGGTCGTAGAGCGTGGTCCGCTCGGTGTCGGCGATCGGCAGCGGGGGTCGCAGGCCCGCCTCGGCCAGTGCGCTCAGCCCGCGCGCCAGATCGGCGGGACGCACCAGCACGTCCACCTCCGAGTGCACCTCTGTCAGCGGCCCGCCGCGGGTGTACATGGCGTAGTCACCGCCGAGGGCGCAGGGAATGCCGTTGTCCCGCAGCACGTGCACGGTGCGGGTGACAGTGCCGAGCAGCCGGTCGATGGTGCGGACCATAGGGATGGGCTACCCGTGATCGCGCGGGCTAACCCCCGGCCCCGATCACCATCCAGCGGACCCCTGGATTGAAACGGGTTCTCGGCGTGTGTTAGCTCTGGAAACAGTGGATTGATCAACCAGAGTGGACGGGAGCCGGTGCCGTGGTGGAATGGCCCGCGTATTTCGACGAGGTGGACGGCGGGTTCTACCCGACCCCGACCGCGGCCAGCCAGTGGTCCTCGGCGCAGGTGGTCGGCCCGGCGCTGACCGGTCTGCTGGCCCGCGAGCTCGAGCGCGGGCACGCCACCGACGGTTTCGTGCCGGTGCGGCTGACCGTGGACCTGTTCAGCGCGGCCCGCTTCACGCACACCACCACCCCGACCGTGCGGGTGCGCGACGGCCGGCGCATCCGCGTCGCGGACGTGAGCGTGGTGCAGGAGGGCACGGTGGCCGCCCGGGCGTCGGCGGTGCTGCTGCGGCCCGACCAGCAGCCGCCGGGGGAACTGTGGCACCGCGAGCGCGAACCGCAGCCGCCCTCGCTCGAGGTGGCGCCGCCCTCGCCGCTGCCGCAGGTGCCGCTGTTCAACAGCGGTGAGGATTCGCCGGTGTGGAACTCGGTGCCCACCGAGCACGAGAACAATCTGCGGAAGCGCACCTGGCAGAACCCGATTCGGGTGATCACCGGCGAGGAGCTGACCCCGTTCGTGCGGGTCTCGGTGGTGGCCGAGGCGACCAGCATGATGACCAACTGGGGCGACAAGGGCATCGGGTTCATCAATACCGATATGACGCTGGGCCTTTCGCGCATGCCCGAGGGCACCGAGATCGGCGTGGAGGCCGACAGCCACTTCAGCGAGCACGGCATGGCGGTGGGCGTGGCCACGCTGTTCGACCGCGGCGGTTCCTTCGGCAGCTGCATGGTGACCTCGGTGTCCAACGCGGGCCGCCAGATCAGCAACGCACAGCTCGACATGGTGATGCGCCGGCGCATGTGACGGCGGCCAAGACCGCCGTTTGGCCACGGACCGGTCTCGATGTGGCTTCGAACCCGCGAGTCCGCGGCGTCGGTCGCCGGGCTCCCCGTACTCTCGGGCGCGCGAGAGGTGAGGAGCTGCCCGGACTTCCGACACATCTGATCCGTGGGGGTGTTGTGCTGCGTCGCCTGCGAAATATCGCCGGTGCCTTGATGATCGGATGCTGCGCGATCGTCGGCTGCGGTGCCGCACCGGGATTCGCGCAGCCCCCGGCGGACATCTCGGGTCAGATTCCACCGGGGCCGCCCGGCATCTCCCTGCCCGATATCCAGCGCTGGATCGATCAGATCATCCCCGCGCCGGCGCTCGCGCCCGCCCCGGCGAACTCGCCGCTGGTCGATACCGAAGAGCTGACACCGGAATTGGCGGCGTTGCGCGCGGCGGCCATGCCCGCCGCCATCGGCGACTCCTTCGTCGACGACTGGCCCGAGCGGCTCGACGGCTACGATCCGGGCGGGATCGTGGCGGTGCGCGATGTGACCGCCACCGCCGCACTGCCGTTGATCGTGCCGGTGCGGCAGGTGCTGCAGCTCAAGTACCGCACCAACGACTCTCGCGACGAGGCCTCCTACGGAATCGCCAGTCTGGTACTGCCCCGGGGGAACTGGACCGGGCCGGGACAGCGGCCGGTGGTGGTCAACAACCTGCCCATCGACGCGCTCGGGCGCGACTGCAATCCCAGTTACACCATGGCGCACGGGTTTTCGCGGGCCTCCAACTTCACCGGGTACATCCTGCCCACCACCCAGCTGGCGCTGCTGCGCGGCTACGCCGTGCTCGTCCCCGACCACGAGGGCCCGCGCATGGCCTATGCGGACCCGATCGTGGCCGGGCATGCCATCCTGGACGCGATTCGCGCCGTGCGCTACCAGCTGCCGGATGAGCTGTGGGACAGCAAGTTCGGCATGATCGGCTACTCGGGCGGGGCCATCGCCACCAATGGCGCGGTGAAACTCATGTCGGAATACGCCCCGGAGCTGACCGACGCGGTGGTCGGCGCGGCCTTGGGCGGCGTGCCCGCTGATTTCAGCCTGCTGGCGCACACCATGAACGCCAACCTCGCATCCGGTGTCTTCCTGGGCGCGGTGTTCGGCATCGGCCGCGAGCGCCCCGAAATCCTCTCCCGCATGAACCATCTCGCGCAGTGGGCGGCGGTGTCGGTCCTCAACAGTCAGTGCGGGGAGATCTTCGCCGTGCCGGGCCTGCTGCACCTGCCCATCGACCTCGTGGCCAATATCCCCGACCCGCTCAACAGCGATCTGGCCAAGGAGATCTACAAGGTCACCCGGATGGACGGCAAGAAATCGCCGGTGCCGCTGTTCATCTACAACGGCGAACAGGAGTTCTGGGTCCCCGCGATCGGCGCCAAGAACCTCTACCGGGAGCAATGCTCACTGGGTGTGAAGGCGGTGTACCGCAGCGTCTTCGGCGAACACTTCATCGGCGCGGTCACCGGCTACCCGGAGTCCCTGACCTGGCTGGACCAACGCCTGCAAGGCGTGCCCGCGCCCAACGAATGCTGAACGCGGGCAGGCGATCTGCCGGAGCAGTCCGGGGCTTCGAGGGAAGCCCCGGAGGGTCGCGTGGAAGGGGTTTCAGGGGAAGCCCCTGAGAGTCCCGAGAGTTGGCTAGATCGGGAACAGGTTGTGCTTGCGCGGGTTGTGCTTGCGCACCGCGTTCTTCTCGCGGAGCAGGCGCATCGCCTTGCGGATCTCGAGGCGGGTGGAGGAGGGCTCGATGACCGCGTCGATGTAGCCGCGCTCGGCCGCCACCCACGGGTTGTCGAGGAACGCGGTGTAGAAGTCCACCATCTGCTGGCGCACCTCGGCCCGCTTCTCCGGCGGAGTCGCCGCGAGGGTCTTCTTACCGGTGACGGTGACCATGCCCTCCGCGCCGATCACCGCGATGCGCGCGGTCGGCCAGGCCAGGTTGATGTCGACGCCGAGCTCCTTGCAGCCCATGACCGCGTAGCCGCCGCCGTACGCCTTGCGGGTCACGATGGTGACGATCGGCACCGTGGCCTCGATCAGCGCGCGGAACATGCGCCCGCCGCGCTTGATGACGCCATTGCGCTCCTCCTCGACACCCGGCAACACGCCCGGGGTGTCGACGACATAGACGAGCGGAATATTGAAGGCGTCGCAGAGCCGGATGAAGTACGCGCCCTTGTCCGAGCACGCCGCGTCCAGCGCACCGCCCAGCACCATCGGCTGATTGGCGATGACACCGACGGGCCGGCCGTCCACGCGGGCGAATCCGGTGATGAGGTTCTGCGCCGCGGCCTCCTGGATCTCCAGGAACGCGCCGTCGTCGAAGAGGCGCAGCAGCACCTCATGCATGTCGTAGCCCTGCCGATCGGAATCCGGGATGATCCGGTCCAATTCACGATCGGAGTCGGTGATCTCGGGCTCGAGGCCCGGATTGATGATCGGCGGCTGCTCGAGGCAGCTGGTGGGCAGGTAGCTCAGGTACTCGCGCACCCAGCCCAGGGCCGCGGACTCGTTCTTGGCCACGTGGTGCAGCAGGCCGTTGCGGGCCTGCACGGCCGCGCCGCCCAGCTCCTCGGCGCTGATGTCCTCGCCGGTGATGCCCTTGATGACCTCGGGACCGGTGACGAACATGTACGAATCGTCGGTCGCGACGAGCACATCCATATTCACCGGGCCGTACACCGAGCCGGCCGCGCACTTGCCGAACATGACCGCGACCATCGGCACATAGCCCGACAGGTCCTCCTGCAGCCGGCACATGGTGGCGTACCAGGCCAGCGCCGTCACGCCCTCCTGAATGCGCGCGCCGCCGGAGTCGTTGATGACCACCACCGGGCAGGCGTTGTTGTAGGCGAATTCCATGGCGATCCGCACGCGGCGGCCGAAGGTCTCACCGACCGAACCGCCCTGCACGCCGGAATCGTGGGAGATCACCACGACCGGGCGGCCGTCGATCAAGCCGCGGCCGGTGACCACGCCGTCGCCGTAGAGGGCGTTGGGCTTACCGGGCGAGCGCATGAGCGCGCCCATCTCGACGAAGGTGCCCGGGTCCAACAGCATGTTGACCCGTTCTCGGGCACTGGCGACGCCTTTGGCGAGGCGCTTCTGGATACCCTTCTCGCCGGTGGGTTCTTCGGCGATCTCCAGGAGCTTGCGCAGTTCCGCCAGCTTTTCCGCTGTACCCGTCATTACCTCGGTCTTGCCTTTCCGCCAACATCAGGTCGGGCCCGATCGCGCCCGTGTCGAGCCGGATCGCGACTCGACCGCCCACGGTACCGTGCGGCTCCCGCTCCGAACCACTGAACGCCCGGGTAACCTGCCCTGCCCCAAGGGGTGAAGGGGCCGCCTACCGCGGAATCAGTGCTCGCCCGCGTTCGGCGCGAGCGTTCGCCCGTCCATCGTGTGAACGTCGGCGTGTGTTTCGGTGACCACTCGGCCCCGCCCGTGACGCGAAGGGGGACACAGTCAGCGATACACTGCCGCCCGTGAGCTCACCTATGACTGTGCGAGCGGGGACGCCCGAGGTGATCCGGCCGGACCTCGACACCTTCGGGTTCTCCGAGTGGCGGCGGACCGTCACCGTGGGTGCGGTACTGGGCGGTTCGGTGCTGGGCAGCGTGGTGCGCGGCGGGCTGCGCCCGTCCAAGCGCAAGCGCGCCGCCGCCGAGGGCGTGGTGAACGGCTTCGAGACGCTGGGCCCGATGTTCGTGAAACTGGGCCAGCTCATCGCGTCCTCGCCGGGCGCGTTCCCGCGCGAGCTGGCCGACGCCTGCCTGCGCTGCCTCGACGATGTGCCGCCCTTCCCGGCCGCGGACGCCCGCGCCATCATCGAGGCCGATCTCGGCAAGCCGATCTCGGAGCTGTTCCGGGAATTCGACGACGAGCCGCTCTCGGCGGCCTCCATCGCGCAGGTGCACGCGTGCGTGCTGGCCGACGGCCGCCCCGCGGTGGTCAAGGTGCAGCGGCCCGAGATCGCGCGGCGCATGATCGTGGATCTGCGCGCGGCCATGCGGCTGGCGCGGGCGCTGGAGAAGCGTTCGGAGAACGCGCGCGTCGCGAATGCCCAAGCGGTGGTGCGGGATCTGTACGAGGCGACCGTCGCCGAGCTCAACTTCCTGATCGAGGCCGACAACCAGAGCCGCGCCCGCGAGAATCTGAGCGCCTTCGGCGACAACACCAATGTGGCTGTGCCCGAGGTGTATTGGGAGTACTGCGCGCCGCGGGTGCTGTGCATGGAACGCATGCGCGGCATGCCGCTGGACCGCTTCGACGATATCCGCGCCGCGCATCCCGAACCGGAACTGCTGATCCGCCGTCTGGTCAAAGCGTGGATGGAATCGGTTGCGGTGCATGGTCTTTTCCACGGCGACGTGCACGCGGGCAACCTGTGGCTGCTCGACGACGGCCGGGTGGCCATGCTCGATTTCGGCATCGTCGGGCGGATGGAGAACGAGTGGCGCGAGTTCGTGCGCGCGCTGTTCTTCGCCAGTTCCATCGACAACGATTTCCGGCCGGTGGCGCGGGCGCTGCGCAAGCTGGATCTGGTCTCCGATGACAGCGGTGACGACGCGACCATCGGCCGCCAGCTCGCGGTGGCTTTGGGCCCGGTGCTCTCCGGCAGCCTCGACAAGCTGGATCTGGGCGTGGTCTCCGCGCGGCTGCTCGAGTTCGGCAAGCGCCGCGGCGCGTCGGGGCCGCAGCAGCTGGTGATGATGGGCAAGCAGCTCGGCTATTTCGAGCGGTACGCGGTGGCCCTGGCGCCCGGCTGGAAGCTCGGCCGCGACCTGTACCTGTTCCGCAATATCTTCCCGGCCGAGGTGGCCGCCAAGATCGCCGCGGACGGCGTCACCCTGCCCGTCGACTGACCCGCGACACCGGGCACTCGGCCGCCAAAGCCTGAGAAAACGGCCAGGAAACCCTCAGCCTTACACCAGAAACGCCCGGCACTGTGGATAGCGGAAACAGTGTCGGGCGAGCGTGTGAGGTGTGAAATGGTCGAATTGGACGTCACCGGAACCACCGTGACCGTGCGGGTCACCGGTACCCATCGCTTTCTCGCGCTGCGCGATCATGTGACCTTCGATCTGTCCCAGGTCAAGGCGATCGCGCCGGCGCCGGTGGATCTGCGCCCGCCGTGGGTGCGCGCGCCGGGCACGTTCTTCCCGGGCGTCATCGCCGCGGGCATCTTCCGCGGCAAGGGTCGCAAGGAATTCTGGGATACACGCTTCGACGGCAACGCGGTGCTGATCGATCTGACGGGTTCGGACATCACCCGTGTGGTCGTCGATGTGGAAGATGCTCAGGCCGCGATACGCCGGCTGTCGTCGGCGCTCGCGGCCTGAGTCTGTCGGTTGCCATTCTGGGAGTTAATGTTTCCGGCTTCGTCGACGGAATGAATCACGGGGTCGGGCAGAGGAATCCGCCACTCGGCGGCGGAACGGGGACAATCCTCTCCGGGGCCGGCGGAATGCCGCCGCTGCCCGTCGGGGTGGAGGCATGGGGCGAGGCTCCGGG
>NZ_BAAFGR010000148.1:0-20364 GCF_041154655.1 Nocardia sp. JMUB6875 | reverse complement strand
GGGTGGGGGCGACCTTGGAGAGGTCGGCGTAGGTTTTGGCGTCGCCGATGAAGGGGTCGGCGAGGATCAGGTCGGGGTTGAGGGCGGCCACCTGTTCGGCGAGGTTGCCGGTGGTTTGGAGGGCCTTGGAGGCGGAGAGGGCCTGGGGTTCCCAGAGGGGCGCGCCCTTGGAGAGGACGGCGATGTTGTCGATGTAGCCGACCGGGGTGACGCCGAGGGCCTGGGCGGTGTCGAGCCACTGGTTGCCCAGGGCGACGATGCGGGTCGGGGTGCCGGTCACGGTGGTCTGGCCGAGGGCGTGGGTGATGGTCACCGGTTCGCCGCCGCCCGCCGCGGTGTCGTCACCGGAGGAGCCGCAGGCGGTCAGGCCGACCGCGAGCACACCCGCGAGCGCTGCGAGGGCGGCGCGCAGGCGGGTCGATCGCCCGCCGCGCGGCATCGAGAACGCCGACTTCATCGTGACTCTCCTGTCTGCCGAGGCCCGACCGCACGGCCGAGCGGTAGGTGAGCCTAGCCTAATTCGATCGGGACCCGGCGATCGTTGTCGCCGATTCGATCCCGGGAGGGGTGGCCTATCGTGCTCTCCGTCGATTAGGTTAGGGTTGCATAAGTTAGAACCCGGGGGTTTGGAACGATGGAGCGTGCGGTGCCGGAAATCTTGTCCGCCGTCGAGCGTCACCGGCTGGTGGACGAATGGGCCAACGGCGTCGAACTGTACGACGTGCCGTCGGTCTCCATGCTCATCGAATGCGGCCGCCGCGTGCCGTCGCTGCGGACCGCCGTGCGCTGCGGCGGCCACATCCTCACCTACGCCGAACTCTACGAACGCCTCGACGGCGGCGTCACCGGAACCGCCGGACCCACCCTCGACGATCTGGCCCGAGTGCTGTGCGATATCGCCGCCGCGGCCGAATTCGGCGCGGTGCTGGCCGAATTGGGGCCGCACGGCACCGGCCTGAAGCCGGTCGCCGTCGCCGCGGCCGCCGACGACCGCCGCGCGGTGGCCGCCGATCAGCGGGCCTGCTCCATCGATCGCGCCTACGGTTCCCCCGATGTGCGCCTGCTGGCCACCCGCTGGGACACCACCGACGCCGCGGTGGAACTCCTCGCCGCCCTGGCCGACGGCGCGACCCTGGTGCTGGCCACCGCCGCGCAGCGCACCGACGCCGCCGCGCTGGCCGAGCTCATCGCCCTGAGCGCCCCGACCCACGTGGTGGCCGACACCGGCACGCTGGCGGGTCTGGCCTTCCTGCCCTCCCCCGCGCTGCCCACCGTGCGCCGCTGGGATGTCTTCGGAAACGACTGCCCGACAGCGCTTTCCGAGCTGCTGCGGGAGCTGGCCCCGGGTTCCTGCGCCGGATTCGCCTACACCACACCGGAATACGCCGGAGTGGCGGCGCGCGGTCCGCTGGACGGCTCCGGCCGGGTGCGGCCGATCCCGGGCGCGCGGCTGCTGGTGCTGGACGAGTCGCTACGACTGGTACCACCCGGTCGGTCCGGGCGGGTGTATGTCGGCGGTGCGGCGCTGGCGCTCGAACTGCACGGTTCCGCAGAGGGTTTCGTCGATGATCCGTTCGTGCCGGGCGGTCGGCTGGTGCGCACGGACGTACACGGCGGTTGGACGGCCGAGGGCTGGCTGGTCCTCGACATGATCGAATCCGCCGCTCCCGCGACGCTCGCCAACTCGACCGACCGGTCGAAAGCAACGGATTTCACCACGGAAGGCGGCTACGCCGCGGCCTGAGGAATCGGACCCGATGCCTCGATTTGCAACCTTCGCACCGAGCTTTGTGCGCGGCAATCTCCGAACAATTCCGATCCGCACTATTAGTGAGATCTGCGGCGATATTGTGGTATCACCCAATTGGCCGCCGAGCGCGATGACGCCTCGGGGTGCCCACGGCCCTCGGTCGCACCGGGCCGGGCACCAGCCGGCGCGACGATCACCAGGCGTTCAACTCGGAGCGTGCTGACGACACCGCTCGACCTTCTCGACAGCCCCCAGACCCGGGCAACGGGTGAGCCGAGTGGATGCCGTGCGGCACCAGCGCTTTCGATCCCCTCCGGATCCGGCCCAGGGTCGGCGTCCCACTATCCGGGCGTCGACGGTTGTGTCCCGAGAAGGAGGGCCGCCATGAGCGCGCACATCCCACTGCCCGTTCCGGCTACTGCCACTGTCGAATTCCCATCGAGCGAGCGCAATCGGCTGCGCATCGCCATGGTGGTGCCACCGTATTTCGATATCCCGCCCAAGGCCTACGGCGGGGTGGAGGCGGTGGTGGCGGATCTGGTGGACGCGCTGGTGGAGCGCGGGCATCGGGTGACGCTGCTGGGCGCGGGCGTGAACGGCACCAAGGGCGAGTTCGAATCGCTGTGGGATCGTGCGCAATCCGAACGACTGGGCGATCCATTCCCGGAGGTGGTGCACGCGCTGAAGGCGCGCCGTGCGCTGGAGCGGCTGGCGGCAACCGAGGGCCTGGACCTGGTCCACGATCACACCTTCGCGGGTCCGCTCAATATGCCGGTTTCCCGCGAACTCGGCCTGCCGACCGTGGTGACCGTGCACGGCCCGGTGGACGGCGACCCCTATATCTACTACCGCGAGCTCGGCGACGACGCGCACCTGGTGGCGATCAGCGACCGCCAGCGGTCCCTGGCCCCCGACCTGAACTGGGTGGGCCGGGTGCACAACGCATTGCGGGTGGAGGATTGGCCCTTCCAGACCGAGAAGCACGACTACGCTCTGTTCCTGGGCCGGTTCACCGCGGACAAGGCGCCGCACCTGGCGCTGGAGGCCGCGCATACGGCGGGGCTACCGCTGATCCTGGCGGGCAAGTGCGCCGAACCGCCCGAGGTGCGCTATTTCGAGAGTGCGGTGCGGCCGTTGCTCACCGAACACGATCACATGTTCGGGATGGCCGATGCGACGGCCAAGCGTGAATTGCTTTCGCGGGCAAGGTGTCTGGTGTTCCCGGTGCAATGGGAGGAACCGTTCGGCATGGTCATGATCGAGGCGATGGTGTGCGGGACGCCGGTGGTGGCGTTGCGCGGCGGCGCCGTGGCCGAGGTGATCGTGGACGGTGTCACCGGTCGCGTCTGCGACGATCCGGCTGAGCTGCCCGCGGCCATCAAGGAAGTCCAGGACTACGATCCCCACGCCATGCGCGCCCATGTGGCCGCGCATTTCGGCGCGGACACCCTGGGCGGCGGCTACGAGGAGATCTATCGCCGCGTGGTCCGCGAGCACCGGCCGCGCCGGACCGGGCGGATCACCATCCACACCTGGGGTTCGGCGCCCACGCACCAGACCGCGGCGGCGCCCGTCCGCGCGGCGGGTACCGGGCCGGGCCGGGCGACGGCGTCCACGGTGACGGCCCGCGGCACCTCGCATACCGGGCATCCAGACGCCTTGACCGGCGGCGAGCTGACGCCGGGCCGTAAACCTGTGTCCGACAGTGCTTCCACTCCGAAGGCGACGTCGCGACGGCGGCGCGTGCCCCGGCGAAAGGGTCTACATGAACAGTGACGCTCCGAGCGCGCTCAATACCGGCGAGCCCAGTGTGGGCGGCGGCTACGGCGGCGCGATCACCCTGGTGGAGGGCAGCACCTTCTGCCTGTCGGACCATCGGGGCGATGTCGAACCGGGGACGCCGTACGGCTTGTTCTTCCGGGACGCGCGGGTGCTGTCGCGCTGGGAGTTGCGACTGGACGGGCAGCGGCCGGAGCCGCTGTCGGTATTGAGTCCGGAGGCGTTCACCGCCCGCTTCATACTGCGCCGGCCTCCCCGGGCCGGCGCAGCGGACAGTACGGTTCTGATAGTGCGGGAACGGCTGGTGGCCGACGGGCTGCGGGAGACCATCACCGTGGAGAACCTGGGCCGCGAGACCACCGCCGTGGATCTGCAATTGCAGGTGGACGCGGATTTTCTGGATCTGTTCGCGGTCAAGGAGGGGCGCACCGGTTCGACGCGCGCCGAGGTGACCGTGGCGGATGTGGAACTGCTGCTCAACGATCGCTCCGATCGCGCCCGGGGCCTGGCGGTGTCGTCCTCGGAAACGCCGCTGGTGCTGCCGGGTTCGCTGTCCTGGCGGGCGGTGGTGCCCGCCGGGGGCAAGTGGCAGACCGAGATCGTGGCCCAGCCGACCATGGGCAATCAGCCGATCCACTCGCCGCTGCGGCCGGGCGAGCACTACGAGTCGAGTGCGCCCAGCCGCAAGCTCGCGGCCTGGCGCGATACCGCCACCAAGATCACCTCGGCGGATCCGCAGCTGGCGTGGGTGCTGGAGCGCACCGAAAGCGATCTGGGCGCCTTGCGAATTCACGACGACGCGCGCGGCGGCCGCCCGTTCGTGGCGGCGGGCGCGCCCTGGTTCATGACGCTGTTCGGCCGCGACTCACTGCTCACGGCGTGGATGGCGCTGCCGCTGGATGTCGGGCTGGCGGTCGGCACCATGCAGCAGCTGGCCGAGATGCAGGGCCAGCGCGAGGATCCCATGACCGAGGAGGAGCCGGGCCGCATCATGCACGAGATGCGGCGCGGACCCGCCAGCGGGCAGGTGCTGGGCGGCGAGACCTATTACGGAACCATCGACGCCACACCGCTTTTCGTCATGCTGCTGGCGCAGGCGCGGCGCTGGGGCGCGGACCCGGAGGCGGTGCAGGCGCTGCTGCCCGCCGCCGATGCCGCGCTGGCCTGGATCGCCGACTACGGCGACCGTGACGGCGACGGGTTCGTGGAGTATCGGCGCGCCACCGATCGCGGCCTGATCAATCAGGGCTGGAAGGACAGTTTCGACGGCATCAACGATGCGGCCGGGCACCTGCCGGAACCGCCGATCGCGCTGTGCGAGGTGCAGGGGTACGTGTACGCGGCGCTGCAGGCGCGGGCGGACCTGGCCGAGGAGTTCGGCGACACCACCACCGCCGGGCACCTGCGCGACCGGGCCGCGGAATTGCGCACCAAGTTCGCCGAGGCGTTCTGGCTGCCCGAAAAGGGTTGGTTCGCCGTGGCTTTGGACGGCAACAAGCGCCGGCTGGACGCGCTGACCAGCAATATCGGGCACTGCCTGTGGTCGGGCATCGTCACCGACGAGCACGCCGCCCTCGCCATCGGCAAACTGGCCTCATCGGAGATGAACAGCGGATTCGGTTTGCGCACGCTGGCTTCCACCATGGGCGCGTACAACCCGATGAGCTACCACAACGGTTCGGTCTGGCCGCACGACACCGCGATCGCCGTCGCGGGCCTGATGCGCTACCGCCACATTCCCGGCGCCCTGGACCTGGCCACCCGCCTGGCCGACGGTCTGCTCGACGCGGCGGGGGCCTTCGGCGGCCGACTGCCCGAATTGTTCTGCGGTTTCCCGCGATCCAAGTTCTCGGCCCCCGTCCCCTACCCCACCTCCTGCTCCCCGCAGGCGT
Source organism: Nocardia sp. JMUB6875 (assembly GCF_041154655.1). NCBI lineage: Bacteria > Bacillati > Actinomycetota > Actinomycetes > Mycobacteriales > Nocardiaceae > Nocardia > Nocardia sp. JMUB6875. The sequence goes on along the minus strand of NZ_BAAFGR010000148.1, from coordinate 14,943 downwards.
GGGCCAGCGCGGCCCCGCTGCTGCTGGTGCGCTCCTTCCTGGGCCTGGAGCCCGATGTCCCGCACCGCACCCTGACCGTCCTGCCCCACCTCCCCAACCGCTGGGGCCGGGTGGAACTGACCGATCTGCGTCTGGGCGGCACGGTCATCGATCTGGCGGTGGAGGGCGATCAGGTGACCGCCAGCAATCTGCCCGACGACTGGCGGCTGGTCACCCACTAGCTCTGGGCGGCCGCGCGGATGCCCCGGACGGCGAGGGCGCCGAAAACCGCTGCGAGAGCGGCGGACCAGGCGAGGGTTTGCAGGACCGGGGCGGCGATGGGGCCGCCGAGGGTGAGGTTGCGCATGGCCTCGATGGCGCAGCTCATGGGCTGGGCCCGGACCACCGGCTGGAGCCAGGACGGGTAATTGTCCACGGGGACGAAGCCGGAGTTGAAGAACATGCCCAGCAGGGTGACGGCGGCGAAGAGCTGAACCACCTTGTCGCCCATGCGGCTGACGCCGACGGTGATGACCATGGTGGCGAAGCCGGGGATGATCAGGACCGGGATCAGGATGGAAGCGATCGCGGCCCAGATGCCCTGGTGGAAGCGCAGGCCCAGGGCCACGCCCAGCAGCACGATCACCAGTGTTCCGGCCAGGGTGCGGCCGCATTCCGCGAGGAGGCGGCCGAGCAGGCCGGACGAGCGGTGGACGGGCAGCACCCAGAAACGGCGCAGCAGACCGGATTCGCGTTCGGCGTGCAGGGACAGGCCGGTGCCCATCGCGCCGTACATGGCGCCGGTGATGGCGATCATGGGGACGAAGCCGTAGATCGCGTCCGCGCCGGAGGTGTTCGTGAGGATCTTGTCCAGCACCAGGGTGTACATGAGCAGCAGCAGGACGGGCAGGATGAGCGTGGAGGTGAGCACCTCCTGCTCGCGCGGCCAGCGGCGCATGAGGCGACCGGCCTCGACCAGGGTCTGATCCAGCAGGGTTTTCACGGACGCCGCCTTTCCACGAGCACCGACAGCGCGGTGAACAGCACGATCAGCCCTGCGCACCAGGCCACGGAAATGGCCACGGCCGTGGGGAATTCGCCGTCGGCGAGGCCGCGCAGGGCGGCGGCGACCTGGGAGACGGGCTGATTGCGCACGAAGGGCTGGATCCAGCCCGGGAACGCTTCGGCCGGGACGAAACCGGTGGAGAGCATGATCAGCAGCAGCTGCGGCGCCAGCAGCGCGGACGCGCCGATCTCGGGTTTGCCCGTGGCCACACCCAGGGTGTCCGCGCCGATCACGATCGCGGCGGCGAAAGCCAGTGCGAGCAGCAGGAATCCGAGCGCACCCGCCGCGTCGTGGAAGCGGAAGCCGAAGATGTGGCCGACCACCAGGGCACCCGCGATGGCGGCGAGGGCGCGAACCAGGTTCGCCGACATGCGCGCGGCCATGGGCAGCCAGGACCGAACGGGCATGGACCGAAGCCGGGTTCCCATGCCGCTGAAGGTGTCTCGCGCCGCACGGTCACCGGCCGACATGGCGGTGAAGAACATGCCCTGCACCACGATCACCGGCAGCAGGTATTGCGCGTAGTCGAGGCCGCCCGCCTCCATCGACTTGCGCAGCGGCACATAGAAGCACAGGAAGAAGATCATCGGCGCGGCGAACCCGAAGGGCAGATCGCCCTCGCGCAGCGCGGCACGAATGGTGCGGCCGCTCAGCGCCTTCCACTGAAGTCCGGCGGGCACGCGGAATTCCGCTCCTACCGTGTCGACGCTCATGCGCTGACCTCTTGCGGGCGGGTGAGCTCGATGAAGACCTCGTCCAGCGACGGGCGGCGCAGGGCGATGTCGATGAGATCGATGTTCGCGTCGTTGATCCGGCGCAGCACTTCGCCCAGGGTGGCGGCGCCGTCCGGGGCGGGAAGGGCGACGCGGTCGGCGGATTCGGCGACGGTGACCTCGCCCAGGCCCTGGAGGGCGGTGACGACGGCGGGGATGTCGGCCGCCTCGACCGGGACCACCTCGCAGTAGCTGGAACCGGAGCGGGCCTTGAGCTGGTCGGCGGTGCCTTCCGCGATCACCGTCCCCTTGTCGACGACGATGATGTTGTCGCTCAGGGCGTCGGCTTCCTCGAGGTACTGGGTGGTGAGCAGGATGGTGACACCCTGCTGCTTGAGGTCGCGCACCAGCGACCACAGGCTCTGGCGGCTGACCGGGTCGAGGCCGGTGGTGGGTTCGTCCAGGAACACCACCTTGGGCAATCGGACCAGGCCGCAGGCGATATCGATGCGGCGACGCATGCCACCCGAGTACTGGCCCACCCGCCGGTCGGCGGCCGCGGTCAGGTCGAAGCGTTCCAGCAGTTCGTTGGCGCGCAGCCGGGCCTGCTTGGGGCGCAGGCCCATCAGGCGGGCGAACAGGACCAGATTCTCACGGCCGGTGAGCACCTCGTCGAGCGCGGCGTACTGACCGGTCAGCATGATCGAGGCGCGCACCGCGTCGGGTTCGCGGACCACATCGTGCCCGGCCACCAGGGCGCGGCCGGAATCCGGGCGGACCAGGGTGGACAGCACCGAGACGGTGGTCGTCTTGCCCGCGCCGTTGGGGCCGAGCACGCCCAGCACGCTGCCCGCCGGGGCACGGAAGCTGATGCCGCGCAGGGCGTGCACCGCGCCGAAGGACTTCTCGACGGATTCGACGACAATGGCCGCGTCCGTGGTGGCTTGCGACACCGGGTTCTCCATCCTCATGTTCATTCGTTGCTGGTCCGGCGCTACGCGGGGCTGAGCGCGGCGTTGGCGGCGGTGAGCGCGGCCACGGCACGCTGCCAGATCTCGTCGAAGCGCCGGATCTCGGATTCGTCGAAAAGGGCTGCGCTCCAGCGGAACAGGGTCACCAGCTGCGACCCTTCTTCGCCGGGGTAGATCGCCGCGATCAGGTCGAGGGCGTAGCGCAGCGGCATATCCGGTTCGGGAGCGATCGGCAGCCGCTGATGCAGGGTCAGGTCGGTGACGGGCGCGAACGGCGTGTCGGTGCCGGTTCCCGCCGTCAGGTCCATGCGGCCCAGGAAGTCGAACAGCACCTGCGGTTCGGCCTCCGCCGTCAGTTCCGGCGCGGTGCCGCCGTAGCGCAGCGTGCCGTAGTCGAGACCCTTGTTCGGCACCATGTGCGCCTGGGCCGCAACGGTTTCCAGCAGCACGGTCGCGGCGGCCGGATCGGCCTCGGCCCGCGCCACGTCGATGCCGGACCCGGCGGCCAGGCGCAGCGGGTAGACGCTGGTGAACCAGCCGACGGTGCGGGAGGTGTCGGCCTCGGCGGCCACCCGGGCGTCCTCGCGGCCGTGGCCTTCCAGCGCCACGAGTGCGCCCGCGGAGGTGTCCTGGCCGCGTTCGGCACGCCAGGTGTTCAGCGTCAGAACCAGTGCGGTGAGCAGGAATTCGTGCAGTCCGGCGGCGCGGTCACCCTGGGTGGCCGCGAGAATGCCGCGGGTCGCGGCCGCGTCGGTGAACGAGGGGGTGATTCGGTACGAGTCCCAGGTGTCGGTGCGCGGGTCGGGGCGACGGCGGCCGAGCGGGGCGTCATCGCCCGCCAGCTGGGTGGCCCAGAACTCGCGCTGGGACTGCACATCGCGTCCGTCGGCACGGTCGGCGAGCAGCTGTCCCCATCGCCGGTACGACGTGGATTCCGTTGCGATGCTCGGTGTCTCGCCCGCCTCGACCTGCTGCCAGGCGTCGGCGAGGTCGCCGAGGATGATGTGCCAGGAGACGGGATCGACCGCGAGGTGGTGGGCCGTCAGCAGCAGGACATCACCCGAGGGCCGCTTGAACCGGACGGCCTGCAGCATGATCCCGGCGTCCGGGTCGATGCGGTCGATGGCCTCGCGGGATCGAACCTCCAGTGCCGCACCGAGATCGCCGTCGACGGTCACCTCGGTGAGCAGATCGGCGGCGCTGACAGCGCCAGGCTCCCGGGTGACCAGGTGCGGCCCGTCCTCAGTATGGGAGAGCTGGGCACGCAGCATGTCGTGGCCGTCGACCAGGGTCTGCAGGGTAGCTTCCAGTCGTGCGGTGTCGATTCCGCCGGGGAGCGTCACGAGGGTGGAGAGCGTGAGTCGCCGGTAGCCGCCGAACTCGTACATCCACCGCATGATCGGGGTGGCGGGCACCGGGCCGTATTCGGGTCCCGCTTCGGCCGCCGAATCTTGCTGTGCCGCCTTCACATCCACGGCCGCCGCGAGATCGCGCACGGTGGGGGTGGCCAGCACCATGGCCGGGGTGATCGGAAGTCCCGCGCGGCGGGCCTTGTCGACCAGGGAGATGGCGACAATGCTGTCGATGCCCATGGCCAGGAAGTCGTCGTCGATGCCGATGGTCCGGCCGCTCAGCACGGTGGCGAATGCCGCGCACAGCGCGCGCTCGGTGTCGGTCCGCGGCGCGGTGCCCGAACCCGATGCGCTGAGCAGGCTCGCGCCGGTGGCGGTCAGCGCGCGCACGTCGAGCTTTCCGTTGGGCGTGACCGGCAGTGCGGGCAGCGTGGCGATGCGGGCGGGCACCATGTACGCGGGCAGCTGCTCGGAAAGCCTCGCGCGCAAGGCGATTCCGTCGGCATTGTCCTCGGCCACCGCAAATCCGACCAGGGTCGGCCCGCTGGGCCGGGTGACCACCACGACGGCGGCTTCGCGGACGCCCGGCAGCCGCAGCAGCGCCGATTCGATATCGCCGATCTCGATGCGGTAGCCGCGGATCTTCACCTGATCGTCGGCCCGTCCCAGGTAGGCGATCTCACCGGAGGGCAACTGCCGCACCAGATCTCCGGTGCGATACATGCGGGTGCCGCTGCCGAACGGATCCGCGACGAAGCGGTCCGCGGTCTGCGCGGCCCGGCCGACATAGCCGCGGGTCAGCTGTGACCCGGACAGGTACAGCTCGCCGATCACGCCGCGCGGCACCGGCCGCAGCGCCGAATCGAGGACGCGGCCCGTCATCCGATCCACCGGACGGCCGATCACCGGCACGGCACCGGCCTGCGAAAGGTCTTCCATTCCGCCGGTGTTCACCGTGGCGACAACGGCTTCCACGGTGGTCTCGGTGGGCCCGTAGCAGTTGTAGACGGCCGTGGCGGGCAGCGAACGCAGCCGCTCCCACAGCGCGGGGCCGATGGCCTCGCCGCCGAGCGCCAGCACGGTCAGATGGTCGCCGTCGACCAGTCCGGCCGCCGAGAGCTGCGCGAACATGGACGGCGAGGTGTCGATCATGTCCACCCGGTGCCGGACGATGCCCTCGACCAGGCCCTGCGCGTCACGCATCTCGGTCTCGTCGAACAGGTGCACGGCATGCCCGTCCAGCAGGCCGATCATCGGCTGCCAGGAGGCGTCGAAGCTCAGCGACCAGGCGTGCGCGATGCGCAGCGCGCGGCCCAGGCGGGCGCGGGCCGGGCGGTAGACGCGGTCGCGGTGGTCGGTGAAGTAGGAGACCAGCGCGGCATGGGTGCCCATGACGCCCTTGGGCTCACCGGTCGAGCCGGAGGTGAAGATCAGGTAGGCGCAGGCCTGCGGGTGTATCTGGCGCGGCCACAGGATCGGCTGGGCGGCAATGCGTTCGGAGGTCTCGGCATCGTCGATGACCAGGAGCCGTTCGGTGTCCGAGGCCGCGTGCAGGATCGGCAGCGCCTCGCCGACGGTGACCGTCAGCACCGGTTCGGCCTGCCGCAGGATCGAGGCGATCCGGGCGGGCGGGGCCGAGATGTCCATGGGCACATAGGCCGCGCCCGCGTACAGCGTCGCCAGGATGGCGATGATCGATTCGGCGGAGCGTGGAAGCGCCAGGGCCACCACGGATTCCGGGCCGACGCCCTGCGCGGCGAGTTCCGCGGCCAGCCGTCCGGCCGCATCGCGCAGTTCACCATAGGTGTAGTCGGTGGTGGCCGTGCTCAATGCCGGTGCGTCGGGCGCGGATTCGACCTGCTCCAGGAACAGGTCGATCACCGTGTCCGAGACCGGTTGCGGGGCGGTCGACGTCGTGGTCAGTGCGGCGCGCTCGGCGGGTAGCAGGACGTCCAGCGCGTCGGGCGAGGAGTCGGCGTGGTCGGGGAGCTGGCGCAGCACCGAGAGGATGCGCGCGCCGATATCCGATACCGGCAGGTGCGGCAGCGCCTCGGCAATGGCTTCCAGCGCCACCACCAGGCGGTTGTCCTCCAGGTGCGAGACCACCGAAAGCGGGTAGTGCACCAGACTTTCCATGGCGACGGGCAGGAACCGGGTGCCGTTGCTCGTCACCATCGGGTCGGTGGCCGCGCCGATCGGGGCGTTCTCGAAGACGAACAGGACATCGAACAGCGGGCCGTGGCCCGCGGTGCGCTGGATCGCCGACATGCTCAGGTAGCCGGCGTCACGCATGGCGGCCTGTTCCCGCTGCAGGGTGCGGCACTGGTCGCGGACGGTGGCGGTGCGGTCCAGCACGACGCGGGCGGGGACTGTGTTGATGAACAGCCCGATCATGGTCTCCACGCCGGGGAGCGAATCGGGGCGGCCGGAGATGGTGGTGCCGTACACGAGATCACGGCGGTCGGTGAGCCGGGAAAGCACGACGGCCCAAGCGAATTGGATGGCGGTGCCTAGGGTCAGGCCGTTGGTTCGGGCCCACCGGGTGAGGCGCTGCGTCTCCTCCGGATCCAGGTAGTGCCGGGTGCGCCGGGGAATGACCGTGCCGACCGCGGCCGCGGTGGCGTCGGCGAGCATGAGCGGGCCCGACAGCGGGCTCAGGTAGTCGGCCCAGGCCCGTTCCGCGACGGCGGTGTCCTGGGCGGCGAGCCAGCCGATGTAGTCGCGGTACGGACGCGGGGCGGGCAGCGAATCCGCCACTCCCCCGGCCTCGTACACGGCGATGAGCTCGCGAAAGAAGACCGCGACCGCCCAGCCGTCCATGAGGATGTGGTGCGCGTTGAGGATCATGCGGCGACGGTCGCCGGGCAGGTTCACCAGGGTGACCCGCAGCGCGGGGCCCTTGCTCAGATCGAAGGCGAGTTCCCGATCGGCCGCCGCGATGGCATCGAATTCCTCAGCGCCGGCATCGATCTCGGTCCACGGCAGCTCCACCCAGGTGGGCACGATCTGCACCGGCTTGGGCAGATCCTGATCCCAGAACGCCGCCCGCAGATTCGGATGCCGTTCCAGCAGCACCTCGACACTGCGCCGCAGCACCGCCACATCCACCGGCCCGCCGATATCGATGACGAACTGCATCGTGTACAGGTCCACCCCGCCCGCCGCCATCCGGGCCAGCGAGAACAGCCCCTCCTGCAGCGGGCTCAGCGCCAGCACATCCTCGATCTCGGCGGGCTTCGACCGATCCACGGCCATCCGATCCCCTCTCACCGCGCACCCTTCCAGGCGGCGCCGAGCGCGGCCAGGGCGTCCTGATTCAGACCCGATGCGCTCATCGGCGCGTGACTGTGGGCATCCGCCACCGGAACCGCCTGCGGCTCAGGCGCTTCGACCGGCACGGCGCTGCCGAACGTGGCCGTCATCTCGGAGGCCGAAACCCCCGCCGCCGCAGCGATATCCGCGGCCGTCACGCCGGAGGCCAGCGCCCCATCGACCGCCTCCGCCAACTCGGTGACGGTCATGCACTCGAACACCAGCTGCGGCGAGAGCGGCAACCCAACCTCATTGGCCCGCACCGACCACTGAATCGAGACCACACTGTCCCCACCCAACGCGAAGAAGTTGTCCTCCCCACCAACCTCATCCAGCTCCAGCTCGAGCAGCTCGGCAAGAATGGTCCGCAACTGCAGCTCGGTATCCTTTCCGGCTGCGGCCGTGGCAGATTCGACAGCCCGCACGGTGGCGGCAGCCCGCGCCGCGGGCCGCTCCCGCTCGATGGCGAATTCGAGGTCGCCATGAATCGTCCAGCGCGCCCGGTCTCCCGTCGGCACCAGCTTCGCGCCCGCGGCAGCCGCGCCGACATGAACGGTGCCGACGACACCGGGCGGCACAGGCCGTTCATTGGCGTCGAGCACCAGCACGCGCGCACCGGCGGCCGGAGTCGCGTTGGCGGCTCCGGTGAGCGATCCCCGTGCCGCCACACCCGGGAATCCGGGGGCCACGTAGGCGTAGGCGGCCGTGGAGTCGGAGGAAAGAGCGGGCAATAGGTCGGGAAGTGCCGCGGGCCACTCGATTCCGAGCACCTCCCAGTGCCGCACCGACGGCAACATGGATACGCCGGTGTGCACGAAACGGGCAAGCGTGCCGGGATCGGCGGCGACCCGATCGGGCCGGTGCGTGGTGATCAGCTCGACCAACGCGGTCGGGTCCTGCCGCTGCGCGTCGTCGGCGATGATCACGGTCGCTCCGGATGCGAGGGCGGCCACCAACTCGACATTCAGCTCGGTGCTGCCCCACGGGGCCGCGACCAATCGAATCCGTGCCTCGCTGATACCCGCGTCGATCACGAGGCCCTCGACCACGGATCGATCGAGACGGTCGAGAAGCTCACCGTAGGTGAGCGTTTCGGCACCGTAATGCACGACCGCCCGATCGGCGGAAACGGCGCGGGCCCGATCCAGGACCGTGGCGACATCCGCCACCTCGGCCGCCCCGATCCCCCAGTCCTCGACCGCCCGCAGCTCCTGGGCGGGCATCACCTCGAGCTCGCTCAGCGCCAGGTCCGGGGTTTCGGCGAAGGCGGTGAGAACGCGGAGCATGCGCTGGGCCAGGAGGTTGGCGGTGGCGGGGTCGTAGAGGTCGGTGTTGACGATGACGCTGGCGTCGAAGCCGCCGTCGGGGGCGGCGAAGAAGTTGATGCTCAGGTCCAGGAGGGAGATGTCGAATTCGATGGGGAGGACGGAGAGTTCGGCTTCGCCGAGGCCCGCGTCGGCGGCGGCCCAGTCTTCCTCGCGGAAGTGCATCATGGCCTGGAAGAGCGGGTTTCGGGAGCGGGAGCGGGGCGGGTTGACCGCTTCGACGACGCGTTCCAGGGGGACGTCCTGGTTGGCGTACGCGCTCAGGGCGGTGGCCCGGGAACGGTCCAGGAGGGTGCGCAGGGTGGGGTCGCCGGAGAGGTCGTTGCGGAGGACGACCATGTTGGCGAGGAGGCCGACCAGGTCGGCGGCGACCGGGTAGGAGCGGCCCGCGACCGGAGTGCCGAGCGGAATGTCTTCGCCCGCACCGAGTTTGTGCAGCAGGGTGACGACCGCGGCCTGGTAGAGCATGAACTCCGAGGCGCCCGCGGATTCGGCCAGGGCCTTCAGGCGGCGGCGCAGGCCCGCCGGGACGCTGAACGCGGTCACGCTGCCGCTCTTGCCGAGGACGGCCGGGCGGGGATGGTCGTGGGCCGGGTTGATCTCGTCGGGCAGCCCGGCGAGGGTGTCGCGCCAGTAGTCGACGCGTTCCTGGTCCGCGGACACCAGTTCGCGCTGCCAGAGCGCGAAGTCGGCGTAGTCGAGGGCCAGCGGCTCCCAGTTCGGGGCGATGCCGGAGTCGATGCGGCTGCGGTAGGCGGTGGCCAGGTCGGCCAGGATGGTGCGGAAGGACCAGTGGTCGGCGACCATGTGGTGCACCAGCAGCGAGATGGCGTGCGCGGACTTGCCGAGCACGAAGACCTTGGGGCGCACCAGCAGTTCCGATTCGACCGCGAAGCAGTATTCGGCCGCCTCGGCCAGTTCTGCGGGCAGGCGGTCGGGGTCGTCGAGGACGGTGACCAGCACGTCGATCGGCCCGGCCGGGAGCACCGACTGATACGGCACGCCGCCGTCCTCGGGGAAGACGGTGCGCAGCGCCTCGTGCCGGGCCACCACGTCACCCAGTGCGGCGGCCAGGGCGGTGAGGTCGAGCGGACCGTCGACGCGCATGGCGAACGGGATATTGCCGACCGGGCTCGGCCCCTCCAGCTTGCGCTGGAACCACATAGCCAGCTGCGAGAAGGACAGCGGAACCCGGTCCGGCCGTTCGCGTTTCGCCAGGTTCGGGGTCTCGGCGCGCACCTCGGCGGCCGGTGCGCGGTCGATCAGCGCGGCCAGGCCCGCGACGGTCGGGGTGTCGAACGGGGCGCGGACGTCGAGTTCGACGCCGAACTCCTTGCGGATCACCACGATCAGGCGGGTCGCCAGCAGCGAGTGCCCGCCGAGCTCGAAGAACGAGTCGTCCGCGCCCACCCGGTCGCGACCGAACAGCTGCCCGAACAGGGCGGCCAGCCGAATCTCGGTGTCGGTGGCCGGTTCCCGGTAGTCGCGCACGGCGGCGCGGGTCGGGGCGGGCAGGGCACGCTTGTCCAGCTTGCCGTGCACGGTCAGCGGGATCTCGTCGATGACCGCGAAGGCGGCGGGCACCATGTAATCCGGCAGGGTGGCGGCGGCGTGCGCGCGCACCTGCTCGGTGTCCACGATCGCACCGGCCGCGGGCACCACGTAGGCCGCGAGCATGGCTCCGACGGCGGGGTCCTCGGTGGCGATCACCACGCAGTGGCCCACATCGGGATGGCTGCCGATGACCGCCTCCACCTCGCCGAGCTCGATGCGGAAGCCGCGCACCTTCACCTGTTCGTCGGCGCGGCCCACGAATTCGATCTCGCCGTCGGCATTGCGGCGGGCCAGGTCACCGGTGCGGTAGAGGCGGCCGCCGGGTGCACCGTTGCGGTCGCCGAACGGATCGGCCACGAAGCGTTCCGCGCTCAGGCCCGCGCGATTGAGGTAGCCGCGCGCCAATTGCTCGCCGCCCAGGTAGATTTCGCCGACCACACCGGTTGGGACCAGCTGCAGCGCCTCGTCGAGCAGGTACACGAACACATTCCGGTTCGGCGTGCCGATCGGGACGATGCGGGTGCCCTGCGGGCCCACCACGTCCTGGTGGGTCGCGCACACCACGGCCTCGGTGGGCCCGTAGTGGTTGCGCAGCTCCGCGTCGAAGATGCCCGCGAACTTGTCGGCCACCTCGCCCGGCAGCGCCTCACCGCCGACCGGGACGTGGCGCAGCGCCCGCCACTGGCTCACCTCCGGCAGCAGCAGGAAGGTGCTGAGCATGGACGGCACCATGTGCAGCACGGTGACGCCGCAGCGGGTGATGATCTCGGCGACGTACGGGATGTCGCGGAAGGCATCGGGTTTCGGGACGACCAGGCGCGCACCGGCGGTGAAGGTGACGAAGATGTCCAGCAGGGAGGCGTCGAAGCTGACCGAAGAGGACTGCAGCAGCCGGTCTTCGGCGGTCATGCCCCATTCGGCGACGAAGCCGTCGAGGTGTTCGGCGATCGCGCCGTGCGGGACCGGGACGCCCTTGGGCTTGCCGGTCGAACCCGAGGTGTAGATGACGTAGGCCAGATTGCCGGGGCGCAGGGCACGCAGCCGGTCGGCGTCGGACGGGTCGTGGTCAGGCAGGTCGGCGGCCGACAGTTCGGCGGCGTCGAGTTCGACGCGACCCAGCACCAGACGCGGGCGAGCGTCCTCGACCAAGTAGTCGATGCGGTCGTCCGGGTAGGCCGGATCGATGGGCAGGTAGGCCGCGCCGGACTTGAGCACGGCCAGCATGCCGACCACGAACTCCACCGAGTTGGACAGGCGCAGGCCGACCAGGTCCTCGGTGCCCAGGCCCCGGCCGATCAGCCAGTGCGCCAGGCGATTCGCGCGGCGGTTGAGATCGGCGTAGGTGAGTTCCACACCGTGGTCGGGGGCGACCACGGCAATGGCCTCGGGGGCGGCGGCGACGCGGTCCTGGAACAGGTCCACCATGGTGGCGGCCGGGGTGTCGACCAGGGGTCCGCGCGAGAGTTCGAGAATGCGCGCGGCATCGGCGGCGCCGAGGATGTCCAGGTCGCCGATGCGCTTGCCGGGCTCGTCCAGGGCCGCGCCGAGCAGCTGCGCGTAGTGGGCCAGCAGTTGGTCGACCAATCCGCCGTCCAGCCGGTCGATCTGGTATTCGGCCTCCAGGTACGCGCCGGTCGGCTCCAGCACGACGGCCAGGCTCAGCGGCAGCTGGGTCACCGGGCTGCCGAGGTCGAGCAGGGTGGCCTCGATCCCGTCGAGGGCGAAGCCGTCGGCGCTCTTGCGGACGCTGAAGCCCAGCCGGACCAGCTGGTCCAGGCCGTCCTTGCCGCCGAGGCGGTCCGGATTGGCCTCGCGGACAACGCGATCGATGCCGACGCTCTGGTGCGCGAACGCGCCGAGGCAGGTGTCGCGGACGGCATCGGTGAAGACGGCGAAGCTGTCGCGCGGGGTGAGGGTGGCGCGCAGCAGCAGGGTGTTGCCGAAGTAGCCGATCAGCGATTCGGCAATGGCATTGCGGCGCACCGTGACCGGGACCGAGACCAGGAAGTCGCCGGCGGCGGTGTAGCGGTGCACGACGGCCTCGTAGGCGGCCAGCAGCACCATGAACGGGGTCGCCGAGCGGTCACGGGCGAAGGCGTCCACCCGGTGCATGAGATCGGCGGACAGGGCGAGCGTGCGGCGCTCGGCCTTGCGGGAGGCGGAATCGGCCGACTTGCCCGGCAATTCGAGCGCCTCGGGCAGGGGGCGGAGGGCTCCGCGCCAGTAGTCGAGATCGGAGTCCGATGCGGTGGTGTCGACATCGAAGACCTCGACATCGGCGAATTGACCCGGGAGCGAGGCGAGTTCGCCGCCACGGTAGGCCGTATTGAGCTCACCGAAGAACACACCCCAGGAGTCGTCGTCCCAGCAGATGTGGTGGGCGACGAGGATCAGGGCGAACTCCTCGGCCGCGAGACGCACCAGGGTCAGGCGCAGCGGCGACTCCGCCGACAGGTCGAAGGCGCGGCCGAACTCCCTGCGCGCCAGCACTTCCAGGCGACGCGACCGGCTCGCCTCGGGCAGCTCGGTCAGGTCGTGGGTCTCCCAGCCTGGAGCGAGATCCGCGCGGGCGATCTGGTACGGCTCACCGTCCTCACCGAGACCGTAGGTGGTGCGCAGGATGTCGTGGCGAGCCGCCACCGCGTCGACCGCGGCGTGGAATCGCTCGGCATCCACCGACCCCGAAAGCCGGTAGGCCACACAGATATTGAGCGTAGTGTCCGCCGGGTCGCGGGTCTGCAGGAACCACATGCGCCGCTGCCCGTCCGAGAGCGGGTGCCGCTCCCCCGCCGCGGCGCGCGGCTTCGGGGCGGGCGTGGCGGCCGCCGCGGCGACACCGCTTTCGGCTATCCGCCGGCGCAGCAGCTCCTTGCGGCGCTCCAGCAGGGTCTTGGCATCGTTCGCCATGTCTCGTCTCGCTCCTGAAAGTATGTCGTCCGACTTACGCCTGGCTGCCGGCCATCAACCGGACGACATCGTCCAGCGACGCGCCGCCCAGAATCGCCGCCACCGGCAGATCCCGGTTCAGCTCCACCTGCACCCGCTTGCGGAAGTCCAAGGCCTGCAACGAATCCAACCCGAGCGCCACCAGCGGCACGGAAGCATCGAAGGCATCGTTCTCCGCGCCCATGACCTTCCCCAGCTGCCGCCGCACCTGCTCGGCCAGATTCCCGGAACCGACCGTGGCGGCGGGCGATTCCGCCACGACCGCGGCGGCCTGCGCGACCGGATCGGGGGTGTCGTCGCCGCGCAGCGGGGCCGGTCCGGCCTGCGGTGCCGCCGTGTCTTCGACGGCCGCGGCGGCTACCACATCGTCGAGCAGCGGGCCCTGGCCGATGGCGGCCATGAGGGCTTGAACGTCGTTCCAGTCGGCTGCGGCGACCAAGCGGTTCTCCGTGCCGGAATGGTCTGCGTGCTCGGCGAAACCGAGTTCCAGCGCGTCGGCCGCACGCATCGGCGTGACACCGGCGGCTTGGACGGGTCCGGTGCCGACCGCATGCAGCGGGCCTTCCAGATCCCACAGCCCCCACTGCATGGCGACCGCGTCGATGCCCTGGGCGCGCAGGCGGCGGGCCAGGACGTCGAGCATGCGGTTGACGGTGGCGTAGAGGATCTGGCCGCGGCCGCCGAAAGTGGCTGCGGCCGAGGAGCACAGGATGATCCGGCATTCGGTGGTCCGAGGCCACAGGTTCAGCATGTTCTCGGCGCCGTAGATCTTGGAACCGGCCATCTCCCGGAAATTCTCGGCAGTGACGTCGGCCAGTTCGGCGCGCACGTAGTTGACGCCCGCGTGCACGATGACGGTGGCCGGAATCTGTTGCCGCTCGGCCAGTTCCCGCACAGCGGTCTCGTCCACGACATCGCAGGATTCGACGACGATTTCCGTATCGCCCAGCGCTCGGATCGGGCGCAGGCGGCGGGTCACCGCATCGGTCTCGCCCGAGCGGCTGAGCAGGGTGACGCGGCGTGCACCGCTGCGGACGTAGTGGGCGCAGAATTCCACGCCCAGCGTGCCGGTGCCGCCGATGATCACGACGTGCGCCAGATCGGCGTCCGGTACCGGAACTCGCTGTGCGGCATCGATTTCCAGGCGCTTGGCGTACACCGCGCCGTCGCGCAGCGCGAGCTCCGGCTCGTTCTTGACGTGCACCGCGCGGACCAGCGCCGCCGCCTGGCTCGCATCCGACTGCCCGGCGGCCAGATCCACGCGGCGGAAGGAGATGCCGAGCGATTCCATCCCCAGGCATCGATAGCCCGCGGTCACCGCGCCCTGGAACAGGTGCGGGGCCGGATCGTCGGCGGTGATCTGCTCGCCACCGACGGTCACCAGCCAGCAGTTGGTGACGCCGGCCAACTCCGGCAGCCACGACGGCTCGGAGAAGAACGCGGCGGCCTCCTCGACGGCGGCCGAGGCCTCCATCTCCGGCAGTTCCGGCAGCAGGATCACCACGGTGTCGTAAGAGCCCGCGGCAGCGTCGGTTTCGCTGTTCAGAACTCGAGCCGAACCACCGTGATTGTGGGCGGCGGTGCACAGCGCCGCGGCCAGCTCGGGGTTGCGGCCGGTGTGGTCGACGACCAGCAGGTCGCGCGGCGGGACCAGGGAGCGCTTGTCGAGGCGGATCCAGTTCTCCGCCAGGCGGTGCGGGCGGCGGTGGGTGGGCTCCGGGGTCG
>NZ_BAAFGR010000147.1:0-20395 GCF_041154655.1 Nocardia sp. JMUB6875 | reverse complement strand
GGGACGGGGAGGAGGTCGGGGGGTTCCCAGGTGTAGCGGGGCCAGATGTGGGCGTGGACCCGGGGGTAGGTGTTGCCGAGGATTTCGAGGTTGATGCGGCGGAAGGCGGGGTCGATGCGGGTGCAGGCGCGTTCGACCGCCTCGCCGAGGAGGGCCATGTCGGAGAGGAAGGTTCGGCGCATCGGGGCGGGGAGGTCGGAGAGGTGTTCCGCGGTGGGACTTTCCGAGAGGAGGAGGCAGTAGCCGGGGAGGAATTGGGTGTCGCCGAAGACGGCGAATCCGGATGTCATCCGCCGGATCACGGTGGGGTTCTCGCCGCGCAGTGCGCTCTCGATCGGGTCCATGGTCGTCGCTGTCCGATCGTCGACGGGGTTGGGATGTCGTTCGGTTGGCCGGGTTCGCTACGGTACGCCGGATTCGGGAGTGGCAGTGTCGAATTCACTGGCGGCGTGACGCCTTCGGCCAGTTCGGAGTGTCGGATACAGCGTCGTGTAGTCTCGCAGCGTGGGTACTCATTGGCATGCGGTCACGCCGCCGCCGGTCGCCTGATCGGGCGCATCGGCTGATTCTCGCTTGACGCTCCGGCTGACCTGTTGCGGCAGTCCGGATTTCGTCGTGCGCCCGTTTCGAATCCTTCCCCCACCGGAATTCGACGACGGAGTTCACGACTGTGTCCCCTCGCACCTCTACCCTTATCGCCGCACGCCCGCTTAGCGCCGCCTGGCGCGGCAGTGCACCCATCCTTGCCGCCTCGGTGATGTGGGGCAGTACCGGCACCACCGCCTCCCTGGCCCCGGCCGGAACTCCGGCTGCCGCTATCGGTTCGGCCGGACTTGCTCTCGGCGGCCTGTTGCTTTATGTCACCGGACGCGGTGGTCGACAGCGTCTCACCCCCGAACCTCGGAATCGACTGCGCTCCAGCGCTGGCGGCCGATTTCGGGTCTCGAGTTCGGAACGTGGGCTGTTGCTGCTCGGAGCTCTGGCTGTGGCCGGGTATCCGGTCACCTTCTATCCCGCTGTTGCCAGGACCGGCGTCGCGGTCGCGACCGTTATCGCTCTCGGTAGCGCACCGATTTTCGCGGGGCTGCTGTCGTGGGTGCTCGGTCGCGGCAGGCCGACGCCACGGTGGTGCCTGGCCACCGCGATGGCCGTAATCGGTTGTGCGCTACTGGTTGTCGGTCCGGAGCTCGGCGCGTCGGGGAATACGATCGACCCGCTGGGAGTTCTGCTCGCCGCTGGCGGTGGACTGAGCTACGCGGTGTATTCGCAGATCGGCGGCAGCCTGATCGCGCGAGGGCACGCCTCGAACACGGTTATGGGCAACATGTTCGGCCTCGCCGCGGTCGTGGTGCTCCCGGTGGTGGTCGTCTCGGGTCCGGGCTGGCTGGCCACTCCGCGCGGTCTCGCCGTCGCGCTGCACCTGGCTCTGTTCACGACCTTCCTGGCCTACCGCCTCTTCGGCTACGGCCTGCGCCACACCACGGTCGAAACGGCGACAGCCCTGACCCTGGCCGAACCGGCCGTCGCCGCGCTGCTCGGCGTCACCGTCGTCGGCGAGCGTCTGCCCGTGTTGTCGTGGTCCGGCCTGGCGGTCCTCGCCCTGGGCCTGGTCCTGCTGACCCTGCCCACCCGAATCAGCGACGACGAGCCGTCCTCCGCTACCCGCCTCCGCAACGAGGGAGCGACCTCGGCCACCTGAGCCACGCGAGGGGACCACGGGCACATTGCGCGGCCGCGGAACTTGTGGTTATAACCAGTACATGACGGTTGACGCCACGCTCATCGCCCGCGGTCTGCTGCTCGACATGGATGGCACCCTCGTGAACTCCGATGCCGTGGTGGAGGCACTGTGGCGAGGCTGGGCCGACACGCACGGCCTCGATGTCGAGGACGTGCTGGCCGTGGCACACGGCCGCCAGGGCTGGGCGACCATGGCCGCATTGCTGCCGGATCGCCCGGAGGCGGTCAATCGCGAGGACAACGCGCGAATGCTGGCGCAGGAGAAGACGATCGTGGAGGGCGTCGTACCCGTCGCGGGTGCGGCGGCCTTCATGGCGGCCATCGCCGACCTGCCCCACGCCCTGGTCACCTCCGCCGACCACACCCTCGCCGAAACCCGTATGAACGCGGCCGCGCTCCCGATGCCCGCGGTCCGCATTACCGCCGAGTCCGTCTCCGCCAGCAAACCCGACCCCGAGGGCTTCCTGAAAGGCGCGGCGGAACTCGGCTTCCGCCCCGAGGACTGCCTGGTCTTCGAGGATTCGGACGCCGGCATCGCCGCCGCGAAATCCGCGGGCATGCGCGTCATCGGCATCGGTCCCCGCGCCGCGGCCTTCGCCCCCACCGCCCACGTCGAGGACCTCACCCGGATTCGCGTCGAGGCGGGCCCCGACGGCACCATCGCCGTTCATGTGATGCCCTGAGCCGGAGCCGAATTCGGCGACCGGACCCCGGAACACCCGTCGTGTGAATCCGCACAGGATCTCCACAACCGCTCCCGTACTTCCGCGAATCAGCCCGCTAGCGTCGTCTCCGAGGCCGCGAGCACGGCCGATACGGGAGGGGCGTTCGTGAGGCAGCGATGGGTGGCGACCTGGGAAATCCGGCGCAGGATCGTGATCGCGCTCGTGACAGCCGGGTTCTTCACCTGGGCCGGTGAGGCATTCCTCGCATGGGGTACCTCGCTGGAACCGAAGTTCGAGGACGCCCCCTATCTGGGCTCGACGGCAGCCGACGAGGTACTGGCACTCGCGGCCCTCGCCTTCGCCACGGTGGCGATCCTCCTGGCCATCGGACTGGTGCAGCTGGCCCGCCGCTCGCGACCGGGCCGAGTCACGGTGATCGTCGCCTGCACACTGGTTCTGCTGGGCCAGACCCTCGCCCTCGTACTGGTCACGATCCCCATCGACGCCTTCTATTACCACGCTCCGCCCGGCACGACGTTCTGCTTTCCGCTGATGATCTTCCCGCTCCTGACCATCGCGCTGCTGCTCGGAGTACCTCGCGAGAACTGAAAATGAGTGCGCCCGTGGAGGATTCCACGGGCGCACCGGACCGGACGGCGTTGGCGTCGGTGCGCCGTCCGGAAATTGGTGGGGGTCAGGACTTTTCGAGGGTGACCGGGTTGCCGAGGCGGGAGTGGAAGCGGGAGTAGCCGAAGTAGATGATCAGGCCGACGATCAGCCAGGCGCCGAAGCGAACCCAGGTCTCCCAGGGCAGCGACCAGATCAGATAGATGGAGAAGCCGATGCCGATGATCGGGACGACCGGCATCAGCGGCAGCCGGAACTCGCGCGGCTCGTCGGGGCGGGTGTAGCGCAGCACGATCACCGAGATGCTGACCACGATGAAGGCCATCAGGATGCCGATATTGGTCAGCTCCGCAACGACATTGATCTTCAGCACGCCCGCCAGGATGGCCGACCCGACGCCGACGATCCAGGTCACCCGGGTCGGCACCTTGCGGGTCGGGTGGGTCTTGGCGAACCATTCCGGCAGCAGCCCATCGCGGCTCATCGCGTACCAGACGCGCGTCACGCCGAGCATGAAGGTGAGCACCACGGTGATGATGCCGACGATCGCGCCGACGGCGATGATATTGGCGACACTGCCCATCCCGGCGGACTTGAACGCGGTGGAGAAGCCGGACGTGGGGCTGATGTCGGTGTACTTCTGCATGCCGGTCAGCACCAGACAGGCCAGTACATACAGCACCATGGCGATAGCGAGCGAGTAGATGATCGCCTTGGGCAGATGCTTTTTCGCCTCGGTGGACTCCTCGGCCGCGGTACTCATCGCGTCATACCCGAACACCGCGAAGAACACCGTCGCCGCCCCCGTCCACACCGCGCCGGTTCCGAACGGGAAGTAGGGGTGATAGTTCGCGCTGTCGATCTTGAACACCCCCAGCACGATGATCAGCAGCACGATCGCCACCTTGATCCCCACCGCGATCGTCTCGAACCGCCCCACGCTCTTGATCCCGCGCGAGAGCACCCACGCGCTGCCCAGACAGAACAGGATCGCGAACACGTCCACCACATGCCCGTCGCCGGTGCCCGAAGCCCCGAGCATCCAGTGCGGCAACGTGATTCCGATCTGATCCAGCAGGAAGTTGAAGTATCCGGAGACGCCGATCGCGACCACCGCCGCCACCGCCACGTACTCGAGCAGCAGATCCCAGCCGATGAACCACCCGGCCAGCTCGCCGAGCGAAACGTACCCGTAGGTGTAGGCCGACCCGGCCTTGGGCACCATGCCCGCGAATTCCGCGTAGCACAGCGCCGCGCACGCGCTGGCCACACCCGCGATGAGGAACGAGATGAGAACCGAAGGCCCCGTGGTGGTGTGGGCCACCGACCCGGCCAGCGCGAAGATGCCCGCGCCGATGATGCCGCCCACGCCGATGGCCGTCAGCTGCCACAGCCCCAGGTGCCTGGACAGCCGCTCGTCGGCGGGCGTGTCGTCCTCCACGTCGGTGATCGGCTTGCGGCGCAAGATCTGTCCGCGCAACTCCGCAATCGACATGCGGGATCCTTTCGTCCGCTGCGCACCGCTCCGATGCAGTAACGCAGGTCACACTCGAGCCAGATCAGCTAATCGGACCATGCCGGACGCTGTGATCGGGTGATTGGTTAAATAAAGTTCAAAATCATTGGCTGATCGGCCAAAGTTGGCGAGTTCGGCGAGGCGCCGCGTGTCGCGCCCCGGCGTACCGCCCGGTGCCGCCGTCTCGGTGACCGGAACGCCTTGCGGGCTCGGCGGATTCGGCGCGCGCCGGTACCCGGAGTGCCCTAATCTCAAACCGAAATGTGTTCCTTTCGTTATTTCAAGGTGGGGGTTCAGTTCACGTGACTCTTGGCGTGTTCGACCACGAAGTGCTCGAGGCAATCGAGAAGCTGTTGCCGGTGCTGCGCGAGCGCGCGCAGGAGACCGAGGATCTGCGGCGCATCCCCGACGAGACCATCGCCGACCTGCGCGAGACCGGATTCTTCAAACTGATGCAACCCACCCGGTGGGGCGGCTACGCCGCCGAACCGGTGATCGTCTACGACGCCATCCGCCGCCTCTCGCGCGCGTGCGGCTCCACCGGCTGGGTCTCGAGCGTGCTCGGCATCCACCCCTGGCATGTCGCCCTGTTCGATCAGCAAGCGCAGCAGGAGGTTTGGGGCGAGAACCCCGATGCCCTGGTCTGCTCCTCCTACGCCCCGATGGGCGCGGGCCTGAAGGTCGAGGGCGGCTTCCGGCTCAGCGGCGCGTGGCGCTACTCCTCGGGCTGCGACCACGCCGACTGGGCGCTGGTCGGCGGCCCGGTGCTCGCCGACGGCGCGCCCATCATGGTCGACGGCTTCCCACTGTTCGGCAGCTTCCTGATCCCCAAGTCCGACTTCACCGTCGACCAGGTCTGGGACACGTTCGGTTTGGCCGGGACCGGCTCCAATACCCTTGTGGTGCAGGACGTTTTCGTACCCGAATACCGGTTCCTGAGCTTCCAGGCCATGAACGACGGCTCCATGCCCGGCGCGCAGGTCAATACCGAGCCGGTCTATCGCATGCCGTGGGGCACCATCATGCCCACCGGCATCTCGACGCCGGTGCTCGGCATGGCCGAGGGCGCGCGCGATATCTACATCGACTACCAGCGTGAGCGCTGGCGGGTCGCCTTCGCGGGCGAGCAGGCCAAGAACGACCCGTACGTCACCGAGCGTGTGGGCCGCGTGACCAGCGATATCGACGCCTCGTGGCGGCAGCTCGCGGGCCACATCGTCGAGGAGTACCAGACCATCCTGGCCGGCGAGG
This sequence comes from Nocardia sp. JMUB6875, assembly GCF_041154655.1. Lineage (NCBI taxonomy): Bacteria > Bacillati > Actinomycetota > Actinomycetes > Mycobacteriales > Nocardiaceae > Nocardia > Nocardia sp. JMUB6875. The sequence goes on along the minus strand of NZ_BAAFGR010000147.1, from coordinate 14,596 downwards.
AGGTCTCCATCGACACCCGTCTCGACGCCCGCCGCGACCAGGTCCGCGCCACCCAGCGCTGTGTCGCCGCCATCGACGTGTTCATGGAATCGGCGGGTGCGGCGGCCCTGGCCAAGGGCACGCCGCTGCAGCGCCTGTTCCGCGATGCCCGGGCGGCCCGCGTGCAGGCCACCAATGAGGCGGAGAAGGTCTACGACATGTACGGCAAGTACAAGTTCGGCCTCGACCCGATGCTGATCATGGTCTAGCCCTGCACTCGGAGCCTCAGCGCCGCGCGCCCGGACCGAATGATCGCAGGAAGAACGCGAGATTGGCCGGGCGCTCGGCCAATCGGCGCATGAAGTAGCCGTACCACTGGTCGCCGTAGGGCACGTAGGTGCGCAGATGCGCGCCCTCGGCGACCAGTCGCCGCTGCTCCTCGTCCCGGATGCCGTAGAGCATCTGGAATTCGAACCGGTCGGGTCCACGCCCCGCGGACCGGATGTACCCGGCCGCCGCCTCGAGCATGACCGGATCGTGCGTGGCCACCATGGGATAGCCCTGCCCGTTCATGAGGGTGTCGAGACACCGCCGATACGACGCGTCCACCGCGTCCCGGTCCTGATAGGCCACCTCGCCCGGTTCCCGATACGCGCCCTTGCACAAGCGGATTCGCGATCCCGGCCCGGCCAGATCGCGGCAGTCGCCCTCGGTGCGCCGCAGATACGCCTGCAACACCGTGCCCACCCACGGGAAATCCTCCCGCAGCGCCCGCACCACCGACAGCGTGGAATCGGTGGTGGTGTGATCCTCCGCGTCGACCGTCACCCACACCCCAGCTGCCGCGGCCGCCGTGCAGATCTTGTGGGCGTGCTCGAGGGCGATGGCCTGCCCGTCACGCGGCAGCGACTGCCCCAGCGCCGAGAGCTTGAGCGAAACCTCCAGCGGCCGAACAGCTCCCGCCGACCCCGGCAACTCGCCGAGCGTTTCGAGCAGGGTCAGGTAATGCGAGACCGTCGAGCGCGCCTGCTCGATATCGGTGGTGTCCTCGCCCAGATAGTCGATACTCGCGTACCGCCCCGACCCGAGCAGCGCCGCGGTGACCCCGGCCGCCTGCTCCTCGGTCTCCCCGGCGACGAAGCGCCGCACCACCTTCCGCGTCGAGGCCATCCCGGTGACGGTCTTCTCCACCCGCGGCGACCGCGAGGCCGCCAGCAACGCCGGACGCAATACGGTCGAGAACATCAGCGCTCCCCCACTTCCGGCGCGACCGCCTGATGCGGATACCGATGATCCCGCGGCGGCACGAACGTCTCCTTGATGGTCCGCGCCGAGGTCCAGCGCAGCAGATTCTGCGCCGACCCGGCCTTGTCATTGGTGCCCGAGGCCCGCGACCCGCCGAAGGGCTGCTGCCCGACCACCGCGCCGGTCGGCTTGTCATTGATGTAGAAGTTGCCCGCCGCGAACCGAAGTCGGTCCGTCGCGGTCGCGACCGCGCCCCGATCATCGGCGATCACCGCACCGGTCAGCGCATACGGCGACCCGCGATCGACCAAGTCGAGCACCGACTCGAACCCGCCCGGCGCCGAATCGTCGTAGACGTGCACCGCCAGGATCGGCCCGAAGTACTCGGTACGGAACGCCTCATCGGCGGGATCCTCACCCAGCAGCACCGTCGGCTCCACGAACCAGCCCACACTGTCATCGGCGCGCCCACCGGTGAGCACGGTCAGACTCGGCGTCGCCTTGGCCCGGTCCAGTGCCGCCACATTGCGCTCGAAGGCCCGCCGATCGATCAGCGCCCCACCGAAATTCGCGAAATCGGTGACATCGCCATAGGTCAGCTCCGACACCTTGGCCAGGAAATCCCCCGACATGCGCGACCACACCGACTTCGGGATGAACGCCCGCGAGGCCGCCGAACACTTCTGCCCCTGATAGTCGAACGCCCCGCGAATCAGCGCCGTGCTCAACACCTCCGGATCGGCCGAGCTGTGCGCCACCACGAAATCCTTCCCGCCGGTCTCCCCGACCAGCCGCGGATAGGTGTCGTACCCGGCGATATTGTCGGCCACCGACTTCCACAGACGCTGGAACGTCCCCGTCGACCCGGTGAAGTGAATACCGGCCAGCCGCCGATCGGCCAGCGCCACCGCCGACACCTCCGGCCCGTGCCCGTGCACCAGATTGATCACCCCGGGCGGCAACCCCGCCGCCTCCAGCAACCGCATCGTCTGATACGCCGAAAACGCCTGCGTAGGTGAGGGTTTCCACACCACCGTATTGCCCATCAACGCGGGCGCGGTCGGCAGATTCCCCGCGATGGCCGTGAAATTGAACGGGGTGATGGCGTATACGAACCCTTCCAGCGGCCGGTACTCCACCCGATTCCACACCCCCGCCGACGAGATCGGCTGCTCGGCCAGAATCCCGCGCGCGAAATGCACATTGAACCGCCAGAAATCCACCAGCTCACAGGGTGCGTCGATCTCGGCCTGATACGCGGTCTTCGACTGCCCCAGCATGGTCGCCGCCGCCACGGTCTCCCGCCACGGCCCCGCCAGCAGATCCGCCGCCCGCAGGAACACCGCCGCCCGCTCGTCGAACGACAGCCCCCGCCAGCCCGGCGCGGCCGCTGCTGCCGCTTCGATCGCCTCGGCCGTATCCCGGGCCTCGGCCACGGTGATCGTCCCCAGCGCCGCCGAATGCCGATGCGGCTGCACCACATCGACCGTCTTGCCCGCGCTGCGCCGTTCCTTCCCCCCGATCACATGCGGAATCTCGACCGGCGTGCCCGCCAGCTCGGCCAGCTTGCTGCGCAATCTCGCACGCTCCGGGCTCCCGGGCGCGAAGGTCCCCACCGGTTCGTTCACCGGCGGCGGAGTGAGGGTGACGGCATCCATGACAACCTCCTGGCGGAATGTGGCCCGAGCCACTGAGCGAATACGCCGAGTCAACCGCGAACTGCACCACGAAGATTGAGCCGATCGGCCAAAGACCCCACCTCAGTGTTGTACGGTCGGCCGAACCCCCGTCCGCTCGTATCCGGAGTCAGCATCATGGCCAGCGACAACCCGGCCGACAACCACACATCGGGCATCGCCCTGCGCGAGATGCTCGACGCGCTCGGCGCGACCCTGGCCGAACTGCTCGACGCACCCCTCGGCGACGAGGTGGCGATCCGATCGGTGGCCTTGGTCGACAGCTCGGATCTGACCTCGGAAACCATTGCGCACGCACCGATGTCGGACATGTACCTGCACGTCGGCGTGACCGAGGACGAGGCCGTGCGATGGTTGCGGGCCATCGGCGAGCGCCCGGCCGCCCAGCGTCCCCGAGTCGTGCTGTCCAAGACCGCGTCCGGCTCGACCGAGGTGCTGCGGGCAGCCCAGCGCGCGGGAGTCGCCGTGGTGGCGGTGCATCCGCAGGCGCGCTGGGATCATCTGTACCCGCTGATCCGCCATGTCCTGGACCGCACGCGCGGCGCGCGCGACGGCGAGGAGCGCGATCTCCTCGCCGCCGACACCGACCTGTTCGGCCTGGCGCAGATCATCGCCCAGCACGCGGGCGGCATGGTCACCATCGAGGACCCGCAGTCCCACGTGCTGGCCTACTCGGCCTCCAACGAGGCCGCCGACCGGCTGCGCATCCAATCCATCCTGGGGCGCGAGGGCCCGCGCGAATACCTGCGCATCCTGCAGCGGTGGGGCGTCTTCGACCGGCTCCGCCAGACCGACGAGGTGATCGATCTACCGGCCCACGCCGAACTCGACATCAAACACCGCCTGGCCGTGGGCATCCGGCGACCCGGCGACAGCAGCGCCGCGACCGTGCTGGGCGCGATCTGGCTCCAGGAGGGCGATAAACCCTTCGAACCCGGTGCGGCCGAGGTACTCCGGGGCGCGTCGGCCATCGCGGCCCGCATCATCTCCCGCAGCCTGGACGCCCCATCCACCGAGGCGCTGCTCATCCAACGCCTGTTCGGCGCACGCGGCGAGGGAGTCGACGTGCCGTCCGTGGCCAGCGCGCTGGGAATCCCGGTCACGGGCCCGGCCGCCGTCATCGGGTTCGCGCTCACCGATGGCACCGTCGGCGCGCGGGACAAAGGGACACCGGCGAGCATGTCCGATCAAGGGAAACCTGGGAGTGCACGCGATCGCGAGATTCTCGGCAGCGCGCTTCGCCTGCGCGCCAGCGCGTTTCGCCGGGACTCACTGACCACCCTCATCGGGGATCGCGCCTACATCCTGCTGCCCCGCTACCAATCAGCGCGCGCCGTCACCGCCTGGACTCGGCAACTGGTCGAGCAACTCGAATCGGCGAGCAATCTGATCTTGCGCGCCGCCATCGCGATACCCGTCCCCGAGCTCGACCAGGTCGCCCGCGCCCGGGTGGAGGTGGACCGCGTCCTGGACAGCACCGCGGCGACCTTCCCCAAGGACCGCGTCACCACCCTCGCCGAATCCCGGACGGCGGTGCTGCTGGGCGAGATCCTCGACCACATCGCCGCCCGGCCGGAACTCCACGACCCCCGCCTGACCGCATTGTTCGACTACGACCGCACCCACGCCGCCCAACTCGAGGCGAGCGTGGAGCACTATCTGCGCCACCACGGCGACGTCCGCGCCGCCGCCACCGCCCTGCGCATCCACCCGAATACCTTGCGCTACAGGCTGCGTCGCGCCCAGGACATCACCGGTATCGATCTCGACGATCCGTCCGATCGCCTCCTGCTGGAATTGCAGCTGGCCCGCCACCGCCGCACCGACGACCGCCCGCGGCCTTGAGCGCCCGGCCGGTGACGCGGGAGCGGGCTCAGCAGTTCGACGGAGCGGGTTCGCCGCGGAAACGGCCCTCGAGCCAGGCGATCGCGGCGGGCGCGCCGAGCATCTCCGCGGTCATGTGATCGGGACTGTCGTACAACTCCGAGCGCACCGGTACTCCCGCCGCACAGTAGCGAGTCAGTGTCGTGGCGATGGAGTCCAGCGGAACGAGCGTGTCCTGCGGTGCGTGCCATTCGTAGACCGGGGTCGACGGTATGCCGTCGTAGAGTTCGAGACTGTTGTCCTCCACCACCTTCCGGGCCGCCGGATCGTTGATCAGGGAGGTGGAGGCGGCCAGGTCGAGCGCATTGTGGCCCGCGCCGGCGAGCAGGATGTCATTGGTGCAGCTATTGGCGATGCGGTCGCGGATGGCCAGGCCGGAGGCGTTCATGCTCTCGCTGACCGGCAGCTCGGCCGGGTATTCGCGTTCGAGTCCGATCGCGGCGGCCAGCGCCAGCCCGAAGGCCGGATGGCGTTGATAGCCGAGCCCCTCCACCATCTTCACCAGGTTCATGGGCACTCCGCCCGCCGCCGCGCCGATGGGCCGCAGCTCCGGTGCGTAGCTCCGCTGCATGGCCGCCGCCCACATCGTGGCCATACCACCGCCCGAATAGCCGAGCAGCGCAACCGGACTGGCGGCGACCTGTAGTTCGGGAACCCGCTGCACGGCACGGATGCCGTCGAGGGTGATCATGCCGCCGAGCCGGGCCGCGCCGTAGGCGAACGTCGGGCCCAGATGATCGGGCATCGCCACCGACCAGCCGCGCGCGAGAATGGTGTTGAGCAGCAGCGACTCCCGCAGCGCGAGATTCGGGTCCGGTGCGTAGAGCACATGCGAGACAGCGCATTTGGCGCCCAGACCGTTGATGATGTGCTGATAGGACAGCAGTGGCCCGTCCGGCCGGGCGTTCGCCGGGCGCAGCACGGTGGTGGTCGCCGCGATGGGTTCACCGGCGGAATTGGTGGACCGGAACTTCACCAGCACCACCGCCGCGTCGGGGAAGATCGCGATCGGGGGCATGGGCCGCACCGCCAGGACCTCGCCGGGAGCGCGGGCCGCCAGATCCGGCGGCGGCAGGAAGAACGGATCGGGATCGGGCATCGGATAGATGGGTGAGCCGCCCGCGGGCACCGGCCCGAAGGCCAGCAGCGCGCCCGCGATGACGAGCCCGAGGAGACCCCGCCCGCGGCCCGTCCGGGCGGCACGGTTGGATTCAGCCACTGCAGCTGCACCCCCGCGGCACGAGTTTGCCGGCCAGCATGTCCTCGACCCAGAGATGGTCCACGAGCACCTCGGTCACACCGACGATGAAATGCTCCCCGAACATCGGCTGCAGGCGCACCCGGGCATCGTGCGCACACCAATCCCGGTACAGCACTTCCGAACTCGCGAACGGAATCCAGATGTCCTGCACCCCGTGATAGAGGAAGACCGGCATGGACGGGGCGGTCGCACCGGGCCGGTTGTCCGCCAGCACCTGCCGCACGATCGGCACCGACAGCGGATCGGGCACATCGGTGAGCTGCTCCACCCGCAAGGGCAGCAGCGCACCCAGATTGGATTCGGTCTCCACGCAGATATCCCGGAACAGCTGCGCCACCCGCCACCCATTGTCATTGAGCAGCGGCAGCAGTTCCGGATACTCGCGGGCGAGCCCCAGCGCCGCCGCCAGCAGGACGCCGGAGGCGGCGTTGGTTCCGTTCATGGCGGGCATGACCAATCGATAGTCCGTCGGCCCGCCGCCGATGAGCGCGCCGACGATGGCCAGTTCCGGCGCGTAGGCCGGGGCCAGTTGCGCGGCCCAACTGGTCGCGATCGCACCGCCGGAATAGCCGGTCATCACCACCGGGGTATTGCGGCCGAGCCCGGGCATCGGCGTCAGCAGCGCGGCTCGAATGGCATCGAGGATGATGTGTCCACCCAGCCGCCCGGCCGCGTAGGCCTGGCGCGGGCCCTGGTGATCGGGCACGACGACGGCGTAGTTCTTCGACAGCAGCAGCTGGATCGGCAGAATGCCGTTGGTCTTGGTCTCTTTCAGCTCGCTCGACGGGGCACACGACCCGCCGAGCGAGGAGATGGGATGGTTGTAGGACACCAACGGCCGGGGACCCGGACCGGTCCACGGCGCATTCGGCAGCAGCAGGGTGGCGACCGCGGGAATGGGACGGTTGCGGGAATCGGTGGAGCGTAGCAGCAGTTCCAATGCCCGTGCGGTGGGCCAGATTCCACCGGCCGTCCGTACCGCGAGCAGAGTGCCCGGCGGCTTGGCTTCGAAGCCCGGCGGCGGCACGTAGAAGGCGTCCGCGGGTGGGGTCGGCATGATCTTCGCGGGATCTCGGTCCGGGTGCAGCAGATCCAGCGCGGGATTGGCATGCGCGTGCACAGGGAGCAGCGCTGCCGCCAGCGCCACCAGCATCCATATCCGAATTGCCCGGATTTTCGCCACGGTCCCGCATCGTGGCATACCGGATGGTCTTGTTTTCGGATTTGCCTCGGCGCGGCGGCGAGATCACCCGGAACCCCGCCGTGACCGGGTCTTTCTGGCACAGTGTCGGAATGGGGCACAGTGTCGGAATCGGCCGCGGTATCGGAATGTGGTGGCCGATCGTGCTGGTGGCGGTACTCGCCTGCGCGACCGGATGCGCCGCGCGGACGGCGGAGCCGGAGTCGGACTGGCGCGAACTGGCCCTGCCCCAGCGCGACGCTCGGGTCCTGGAATTCGCACCCACGGCCGATGGTGTACTGGCCCTGGGCTCGATCCCGGCCGGCGACGGCCGCGCACCCGCCGCCTGGACCTCCACCGACGCCACCCATTGGAAGCCCGTCCCGGTGCACGGCGAGAGCGCGTACGCCAAACTGGCGGAACTGATCTCGGCCGGTGTCGGCGACCGCACGGTGGTGCTGGGCCAGGCTTTCGGTGGCGCGCACAGCAATCCACGCATGACCATCTGGAGCGGTGACGCGCACGGGCTCGTCGAACATCCGCAGGCCATGGAGATGTTCGGCGGGCCGCATGCCATCGCGGTGACCACGGCCGCGGCACTGCGCGGCACCGATCTGCTGATCGGCGACTGGGACGGGCCCGAGGGCCGCTACGGGGCCGCGTTCTGGACCTCCGCCAATGGCGCGGACTGGATCCGCCACGCCGATGACCCGGCACTGTCCTCGGCCCCAGGCGAGCAGACCGGCGCGGCCGCCGTGACGACCGGCCCCTCGGGGTTCGTGATCGTCGGAGAAACGTTGCGCGACAGCGTGCTCCGGCCGCTGCAGTGGACGTCCCCCGACGGTGTCGCATGGCAGCGCCACGAGATGGCGGGAACCAATGCCGTCGCCAGCCGGGTGGCCTGCGGTGTCGGCGCCTGCACGGTCTTCGGCCAGACCATCGGCGCGGCGCCGCGCGTGCTCTGCTGGGCCGCACCCGACGCCGAGCCCGTCACCGGCCCGTCCGCGACGACCGTCGACACCCTGCAGCTCCTGCCGACCGGCTCCCGGGTGCTGAGTCTCGTTGCCCTCGACCACACCGTGCAGCTGCACTCGGTGACCGCTGATTGCGCCGACTGGCAGCGGATTCCGCTGCCCGCCGACGCAGCTACGGCCCGCATGATCGCGCTGCCCGCCGGTCTGCTGCTCGCCACCACCGGCGACGACCGCAGCCGGCTCTGGCTGCGTGCCCTGCCGTAATCCGGCAGGGCACGGGCTACGCCGTCACCGCGGGCTACTCTGTCACCACTGCACCGGCAGCTCGACGACGCCGTAAACCATGGCGTCCCACTTGAATTCGATCTCCTCGACCGGCTTGCTCAGCCGCAGCTGCGGAATGCGGCGGAACAGGGTCTGCAGCACCATGCCGAGCTCGATGCGCGCCAACTGCAACCCGATGCACTGGTGGCGGCCCGAGCCGAAGGCCAAGTGCTGGGCGGCATTCGCACGGGTCAGATCCAGGTTCTCCGGGTCGGCGAAGACCGTCGCGTCGAAATTGGCCGAGGCCAGATCGAATACGATCGGATCGCCGGCCGGGATGACCGTCCCGGCGACCTCGATGTCCTCGGCGGCGACGCGGCGCAGCCCGGTGTCCACGATGGTCATGTAGCGGATCAGCTCGTCGACCGCATTGCCCAGCACCTCGGGGTCCTCGGTATCGCGGAGGATGGCCAGCTGTTCGGGTTGATCCAGCAGCGCGACGACGGCCAGCGAGATCATGTTCGCGGTGGTCTCGTGCCCGGCGACCAGAATGCCGACCGCCTGCAGCGAGGCCTCCCACACCTGCAGCTCACCGGAATTCACCAGCTCGGCCACATCGGAGAGCAGATCCTCGGCCGGGCTCGCGGTCTTGGCCTCGATCAGCTGATTGAGATAGCCCAGCATCGCCATGGTCGACTGCTGCTGCTCCTCGGCGGAGGCCTGCCCACCGAAACCGAGCTCGGTGGCCTCCTGGAAGAAGGCGTGATCCGCGTACGGCACACCCAGCAGTTCGCAGATCATCAGCGACGGCACCGGCAGCGCCAGCGCGGTCACCAGATCGGCCGAATCCCCCGCCGCCAGCATGGCATCGATGGTCTGGTCGATGTGCTTCTGGATATTGGGCCGCATGGCCTCGAGCCGCTTGGGCGTGAACGGCTTGGCCAGCATGCGCCGGTAGCGGGCGTGCTCGGCGCCATCGGTATTGAACATGGTGCGCGGGCTCATCTCCGCGACCGCCTTCATCCCCTCGTGGATGTGCGGGTAGGCGGGGTGGTGATTGTCGGCGCTGACCCGCGGATCGGCGAACAGCTCGCGCGCCTCGGGGTAACCGGTGATCAGCCACGGCCGCTTGCCTTCCCAGGTCCGCACCGTGGAAATCGGTCCCGCGGCGGCGAGTTCGGCGATCTCGGGAGCCGGGCGGAACGGGCAGGTCGCCGAGCGGCGTCCGGGATAGAAGGTGGGCTCTGCGGTGGCTTCGGCGAGTGAATCAGACATCGTCAGCGTCAATCCTCGATCTGTATCGCTTGTGCTGGGCAGAATTCGGCGGCCGAACGCACGGCCTGCGCCTGCGCCTCCCCCGGATTCTCATCGAGCAGCACGACGATGCCGTCATCGTCGCCCTGATCGAAGACTTGGTCGGCACGCACGGCGCAATGACCGGCAGCAATGCATTTGTCGCGGCTGACAGCCACCCTCACGCCGAGCCCCCACCTCGAAGAACAGTTCGCCGCAAGTACTTTGGCGGCCTGTGAGCTTAACACGGCTAACGATGTGGGGTGGGGCGCGTGAATCGGGCGGGGACACCGCTCGCGGTCCGAACATGACAGCGTTGATCAGTGAATCTCGTCATGGTGCGCGGGTGTCACGACGGCGCAGTGCGCGGGGTCTTGTCTGCGAAACCAGCTTCGGGCGAACGTCTTCGAGGAGAGCACACCATGATCAGAGTCGGCATCATCATCGCCAGCACCCGCCCCGGCCGCCTCGGCGAGCAAGTCGGCCATTGGGTCCGGGACCTGGCCGTCGAATACGCGGGCGAGGCAGCGGAATTCGTGCTGCTGGACCTGCACGACTACCGGCTACCGCTGCTCGACGAGCCTGTTCCGGCGCTGCGGGCACCCGGCCGGCAGCCGCACACCCAACGGTGGGCCGAAAGCGTCTCTGCCTGTGACGCTTTCATCGTCGTGACGCCCGAATACAACACCGCTCCGCCGCCGTCGCTGATCAATGCCATCGACTTCCTGTTCCACGAGTGGGTCGGCAAGCCGATCGGCTATGTCGGGTACGGGATCTACGGGGCGGTCATGGCGATCAAGCAGCTGCGGTCGCAGGCGGGGGCGATCGGGATGGCCGATATCGCACCGCAACTGGGGCTGACGCTGCGCGAGGATTTCGTGAACTTCAGCGAATTCCGGCCGCAGCAGGCGCGGACGGCGGCACTGCACGGCCTGGTCGACGGCCTGCTGGCGTGGGCCCGCGCGCTGGCGCCGCTGCGCGCCCCGGCCGATTCCGCGGCCTCGACCCGCTGACGCCGTCACCGCCGGAAGTACACCACCTCATCGGTCAGCTCCGCGTCGATTCCCATGTCCGCCAGGATCTCCACGGCCCGGCGGGCATGTCCGGCCGCCGGGACCACCTCGGCCCTGCCGTCGACATCCTGACAGCACGAGACGGTGTCACAGCCGCCTTCCCACAGGGCGGTGAGGACATCGGCGATCTCGCTGTCGACGCAGGCCTGCCGATCCCCGACCCGGATGTGCCGCTGCGGGTGACGCACGGCGATCAGGCCGCCGTTGAACGGCTCGCACAGGGCGCACAGTGGATGGGGACCCAGCACGACCATGCCCCGTCGCTGCAGGTGAGCCAGAAATTCGTCCCGATTGTCCGCGACTGTCGCCAGCTGTGTCGCGAACGCACCCGGTCGCTTCTTGTCGAGGCCCCGGTAGAGCTCGACGGCTTCGTCGGTGGCGCGCAAGCCATCGGCGGCGCGGCCCAGGTGGCCGTGGTAGACGCTGAGCGAGATCAGGGCGTTGGCCAGGCCTCGGTTGTGGGTGGGTCGGCGAGCTGCCAGGCGCCGCAGGATCTCCACGAGTTCCTCACCCAGCGCCAGCGCTTCCTGCGAGTTGTCGAGTTCGTCGAGGGCTCGGGCGAGGGTGTGCAGTGCGTGCAGCAGCGCGGGCCCGCAGCGCCGAGGGTCCTCGGCAATCCCGTTCCGGCACAACACCAGCGACTCCCGGGCGGCGGCCGCTGCCTCGGCCCGGCGGCCCGCGTTCCGCAGCAGATCGGCCTGCGCACACAGCGACCAGGCCAGCTGTAGACGGGACCGGCCGTGGCCTCTGGCCGCACCGCGGCGACTGATCCGCAGGGACTCTTCGATGGCCGCATCGGCCTGCTCGTACTGTCCGGCACCGGACGAGAGCTCGGCCGATCTCCGTAGTGCGGCAGCCAGATCCGCCTCGGCGGGCGGGAATACCGTTGCCAGCCGCCTGAGCATTCCGACGGTCGACCGCATGATCTCCGGATCGTTCTCGCCGCGCCGAATCATGTCCGAGACCACGGTTGTCCCCTTCGCCGTTGAATGATGCGTCCAACATCTCTGGGTACCAAGGTATTTCCCGATAGTCTGGCGTGCACCGATGATTTCTCGCGGCGCGCGAGGTCTATATCTTCGGGAGGTATCCGTATGACCGGAGTAATCGACGCGGCACTGCTACGACAGATCTGCCTGGACGCCGGAGCCGACGATGTCGGATTCGTGGCCCTGGAGACCCCAGGGCTGGAGGGCGAGGTCGAGTATGTGCGGGAGGCATTGCCGAGTACGCGGTCGCTGATCGCGGTGTGCGTGCGGCTCTCGCGGGAGAATTTCACCAGCCGTGCGGCCAGCATGGTCAATACCGAGATCGATACCGCCATACCGGTGCTCGACCGGATCGGGCACCGGATCAGTATCGCCCTGCAGGACCTGGGGTTTCGCGCGCTGTATCCATCGGTGACGTTTCCGGTGGAGGCGCACCGGCTGCCCAGTCGCGGCTGGACGGTCTCGCACAAGCCGGTGGCGGTGGCGGCGGGACTGGGACATCTGGGGATCCACCGCTGTGTGATCCATCCGAAGTTCGGCAGCTTCATCGGGCTCGGCACCGTGCTGACCGACGCCGAGGTCGCGCCGTATTCGCAGCCGCTGGACTGGAATCCGTGCCTGGGTTGCTATCTGTGCGTGGCCGCGTGCCCGGTCGGGGCGATTCACAATGACGGCAGTTTCGATTTCAACAGCTGCTACACAGGAGGGTCGCCGGGCCCGAGTGTGCGCTGGTGAGCGTCGGAGTTTCTGTCGGTGGGTGTCGATAGATTGCGTTGTGTGCAGTTGCGTTACCAGTACCGCATGTATCCGAATCCGGGTCAGCAGGAATCGCTGGCGCGGGCGTTCGGGTGTGCACGGGTGGTGTTCAACGACGCGCTGACATCGCGCCGGGCCGCATTTGAGGCCAAGCTTCCCTATGTCCCGGACGGCGAGTTGTCCAAGCGGTTGACCGCTGCCAAGGGGACCCCGGAGCGGGAATGGCTGGGCGAGGTGTCGGCGGTGGTGTTGCAGCAGGCACTGGCGGACTTGAACACCGCTTACCGCAATTTCTTTGAGTCGGTGACCGGCAAACGCAAGGGCCCGAAGGTGGCGGCGCCGCGGTTCCGGTCCCGCAAGGACAACAGGCAGTCGATTCGGTTCACCCGCAATGCCCGGTTCGCGGTCACCGTTGGCGGCAAGTTGCGCTTGCCAAAGATCGGGGACGTGAAGGTTGCGTGGTCGCGGGAGTTGCCGTCCGATCCGTCGTCGGTGACGGTGATCAAGGACGCGGCTGGCAGGTATTTCGCGTCTTTCGTCGTCGAGGTCGACGACCAGCCGCTGCCGCCGGTGAAGTCCGAGGTCGGTATCGACCTGGGCTTGACCACGTTCGCGGTTCTGTCGAACGGTAAGCGGATCGAGTCTCCGAAGTTTCTGCGTCAGGCCGAGCGCAAGCTCCGCCGCACACAGAGAAGTCTGTCGCGCAAGCAGAAGGGTTCTGCCAACCGCGCCAAAGCCCGCATGAAGGTGGCGGAGCTTCATGCGAAAGTGGCTGATAAACGCCGAGATTGGGCGCACCAGCACTCAGCGGCGATAGTTCGCGAAAACCAAGCGATCTACGTCGAGGACCTGTGTGTCAAGGGCCTGGCCCGCACCAAGCTGGCGAGATCTGTACACGACGCTGGGTGGGCGATGTTCACCAGGATGCTGGAGGAGAAGGCCGCCCGGCGAGGGCGGTACTTCGCCAAGGTGGACAGGTTCTATCCGTCGTCACAGATCTGCGCGTCGTGCGGACACCGCGACGGTCCCAAGCCGTTGCATGTTCGGGTGTGGACCTGCCCAGCGTGCGGGGCGGTCCTGGACCGCGATCTCAACGCCTCGAACAATGTTCTCGCCGCCGGACGGGCGGAGAGGCTAAACGCCTGCGGAGAGACCGTAAGCCCTGCTGCCTAGCGGCTGGCAAGTCTCCGTGAAACAGGAACCCACCGAGAGCGCCCGACAGGGCGCTGGCAGGAATCCCCGGCCTTCAGGCCGGGGAGGACGTCAACCCACACCTACAATCAGTGAGTGGGTGAGTGAGTGAGTGAGTGAGTCCGGGCTCCGACGCCGAATCCCATGTGCGGAACCGGTTTCCGCACAAGACGATCCGTCATCCCCGGCGCGTGGAGGTGCCCGCACCCGAGATCGATCCGGTGCCCGAGCACCAGGACTGACACCTACGAGCTGCGCCGGGACCTGCCGATCTTCGAGATCTACTCCGGTACTGGCGGCGCTCGCCTCGAGATCCATCCGTGGTTCTTCGTCAACGGACAGCAGTATCTGGGCCTGACCCGGATACTGCCGCCGGGGACCGGGAAGGGACCGGCGCACATCCATCCCGGTGTCACGCAGTACTCGTTCCTGCTCGACGGTACGCGTGCCCGCTACCGGCGCGGCCTACGTTCGGGGCTGCTGACCACCGACGACACCCTGACCATCCCGCCCGGTGCGGCCCACGTCGACCCGTACAACGACACCGATCAACCCCTCACCATCCGCACCCTCTACTCACCGGGCCCGGTCTGGATGCTGTCGTTCGGCAGAACCCTCGGCCAAGCGGTCCGCGACGGAAAAACCAACGCCCACCAGGACCTTCGCTTCCTGCACCTGCTGATGATGCTGAACTCACCGGGATCAGTGACCTATGCCGCGGGCATCCCCCTGCCCGTCCAGCGTCACGTCCTGCTCCCCCTCGCCGCCCGCCTCGCCCGCCGCCGCGGCTACGGCCCCGCCGCCGGATTG
>NZ_BAAFGR010000146.1:0-20444 GCF_041154655.1 Nocardia sp. JMUB6875 | reverse complement strand
GGGCTGGCAGGGGCGCGGGCGCTGAGGGCGGAATGCGCTGCGGTGGTCGTGGTCGATGTGCTGTCGTTCACCACCTCTGTGTCGGTTGCGGTGGAGGCTGGGACGCGGGTGTTTCCGTATCCATGGCGAGATGGCAGCGCAGCGGAATTCGCGATCGCGCGGGATGCGCGGCTTGCCGTCGGGCGGCGTGCGGTGTCGGATGAGCAGCCGTGGTCGTTGTCTCCCGCGGCGTTGCGGCGGGCGCCCGCGCCGGAGCGATTGGTGCTGCCGTCGCCCAACGGGTCGGCGATTTCGGCCGCGGTGGAGGGGATTCCGGTGATCGCGGCGAGTTTGCGAAACGCGTCGGCGGTCGGGCGGTGGATTGTGAAGCAGGGATGGGGAACTGCCGAGCGGCCGGTGGGAGTGGTTGGGGGCGGGGAACATTGGCCGGGGCAGGATGTGCTGCGGCCCGCGATCGAGGATTTGATCGGTGCCGGAGCGGTCATCGATTCGGTGGCGGCCCACGGTGCCGGGCCGCTGTCACCGGAGGCGTCCATCGCGCGGAGTTCCTATGCCGGGATCGCGGATGTGCCCGCGCTGATTCGGGATTGCGCGTCCGGCCGGGAGCTGGCGTCGATCGGGTTCGGTGACGACGTGGAGATCGCGATCGAAGTCGATTCCAGCGCAGTGGTTCCGGTACTCGTGGACGGTGTCTTCGTGAACGCGCTGGACTGATCGGCGCGGATCGGGTCTGTACGGAGGAGATCGGCAGGCCGAATGCGGGCAGGACACCGGCTTCGAAGCGGGTCATGCCGGAGATTCGGTCGCCCGCGAGAGTGAGGACGAACAGGCCGGATCCGTGGATGCCGATGGAGGGGTATCGGTAGACCCCGAAGGCGGGTTGGCCATTGGCCCGGGTCGGTACCAGGTCGAATCGTTGGGCCGTGCCGAAGATGAAGGCGAAGAAGCGGGCCACGCTGTCGCGGCCGCGGTACTCCAGCGGCAGCGGTGGCATCGACATGAAGACGTCGTCGGTCAGCAGCGCCACCAGGGCGTCGATGTCGGCGTTGGCGTACGCGCTGACGAACCTCGCCACGATCGCGTCCTCGGCAGCCGAGTCGACCGCCGCCTGCGCCTCGGAGGTCACCGGCAGTCGGGCCTGCATTCCCGCTCGCGCGCGTTTGAGTGCGCTCTTGACCGATTCCACGGTCGTGTCCAGCATGCCTGCCACTTCGTCGGCGTGGAAGCCGAGGACATCGCGCAGGATGAGGACGGCTAGCTGACGGGGCGGCAGGATCTGCAGGGCGGTGACGAAGGCCAGGGAAATGGATTCGGTTTGCTCGTAGCGTGCCTCCGGACCGAGCGGCACACTGATCGCACCGTCCAGCAGAGCGTCGGGATAGGGCTCGAGCCAATGGATTTCGCCGGATCCCGTCGGTTCGGGGAACTCGATGCCCGCGACATCCCACTGCCGCATGGGACGTCGGCGCGCGGCACGCAACGCGTCGAGGCACCGGTTGGTGGCGATGCTGTACAGCCAGGTGCGCACCGACGCACGCCCGTCGAATCGGTCCAGACTCCGCCATGCGGCGAGCATTGTGTCCTGGAGCGCGTCCTCGGCATCCTGGAACGATCCGAGCATCCGGTAGAAGTGCACCTGTAATTCCCGGCGGTGCGGCTCGGTCAATGCCCGGAAGGCCTCGCCATCGCCCGCGCGCGCCCTCGACAGCAGGTCCGTTCGCGCCAACTCCACTCGCGCAACCTCATTCCTTTGCGAATCCATCCTGTATATACGTCGGCCGAGGCGCGAACGGGGCGGTCGCGCAGCGCCCCTTTTGCTGTTTCCGCGGCGCCTACGTCGGTACAAGCCGACAGCACCGAGCAAGGAGCACGGAAATGGGAAAGATCGTCATCAGCGCGAATGCCACCCTCGACGGAGTGGTGCAAGATCCGGACGGGGCGGAGGGGTTCGCGGCGGGCGGCTGGTTCCACCGGTTCGCGAGCGGCAAGGACCTCGAGGCATGGGTCGCCCGCGAGACCGCGGAAACGCTTGCCGCCGAGGCGCTTTTGCTCGGCAGGCGCAGCAGTGAGTGGTTCGAGGCCCGGATGCCGGAGTTCGATGTCCGCGTGAGCCCGGAATGGGCGGACCGAATGAACAGCATCGCCAAGTATGTGGTGTCCTCGACCCTCGAAGAGCCTCGCTGGAGCAACACCACGGTCCTCAACGGCGATGCGGCCAAGGAGGTTTCGGAGCTGAAGCGGAGGGTGGACGGGGAGATCCTGGTGTACGGCAGCTATCAGCTCGTGCGCACCCTGATGGAACAGAACCTGGCCGATGAACTGCGGCTGGTGATTTTCCCGGGCGTGGTGGGAACCGGCGAGCGTCTCTTCGACGGCACCGGCGACCAGCGGCCGTTGCACCTGACCGACACTCGAAAGCTGGGTGACGGCCTGGTGTTCCACACCTACGAATTCGTGCGGTAGTTCCGCTGTGCCCTATCCCAATTCGGCGAGGCGGCGCTCCAGGAAGTGCCGCTCCGCCGCATTCCCGGTGAGCAGCACGGCCTCCTCGTAGGCCACCCGCGCCTCGCCCGTGCGGCCGAGGTCGGCCAGGAAATGCCCGCGCGCCGCGGCCAGATATCCGTATCCGGCCAGCTGCGGTTCGGCGGCCAGCTCGTCGAGCGCGGCCAGCCCGGCCGCGGCGCCCCGGGCGAAACCGAGGGCCACCGCGCGATTGAGCGCCACCACCGGCGAGGGCCACAGCTGCACGAGCACGCCGTAGAGCCCGACGATCTCGTGCCAATCGGTGTCGGCATAGGTGGGTGCCTCGGCATGCACGGCCGCGATCGCCGCCTCCAGAGCGTAGCGACCGGGCTTGCGCCGCAACGACTCCCGCACCAGCGTGATGCCTTCAGTGATGGCGATCCGATCCCACAGCCGCCGGTCCTGTTCGGAGAGCCGCAGCTGGCCGCCCTCGGCGTCGGTGCGCGCCCCACGCCGGGCCTCGGTCAGCAGGATCAGCGCCAGGAGCCCGGCCACATCGGGATCCTCTGGTAGCAGGGTCCGCAACATCCGCGCGAGATCCATTGCGCGCGTGGTGAGTTCACCGCGACTCAGCTCGGCGTGATACGGCGCGGTGTGCCCGGTCGTGTACAGCAGATGCACCACGGTCAGAATCGCGCCGATCCGCTCGGGCAGCTCCTCGGGCGCGGGCACCCGATACGGGATGCGCGCAGCGGCGATCTTTTTCTTGGCGCGGGTGATGCGCGCCGCCATCGTCGACTCCGACACCAGAAAGGCACGGGCGACCTCGACGGTCGTCAATCCGCACACCAGCCGCAGGGTCAGCGCCACCTGCGCCTCGATCGACAGGGCCGGATGACAGCAGGTGCTGATCAGCCGGAGCCGGTCGTCGGGGATATCCTCTTCGGCGACAACGGTTTCGGTGACGTCATCGGAAATCAGCAGCGGCAGCGAACGATTCGCGGTCGCCCGGCGGCGCAGCAGGTCCAGCGCGCGATTGCGGGCCACGGTGGTCAGCCACGCGCCCGGCTTGGCCGGGATCGCGTCCTGCCAGCGCGTCAGGGCCTGGGCGTAGGCGTCCTGGACACATTCCTCGGCGGCATCCAGATCGCGGGTGACGCGCACCGTCGCGGCGAGCACGAAGGCCCACTCGCGCCGGTGCGCGTCGGCGACCGCCGCCGCCACGGCGGCACTGGTCATCGCTACCGCTGGTGGGTGTGGATCGGACGGACCTCGACACCGCCCTGGGCCATCGGGACCTGCTGGGCGCGGGCGATCGCTTCGTCCAGATCGGCGGCCTCGATCAGGTAGTAGCCGCCCAGCTGTTCCTTGGTCTCGGCGAAGGGGCCGTCGGTGACCACGAAGCCGCCCGCGCCATCCGGGCGGATACTGGTCGCCGTGTGCGAGTATTCGAGCGGGTTGCCGCCGCGCAGCGCCTGCTGGTTGCCCGCCATGAAGCCCTCGTGTGCGCGCGTGACCGACGGGTCGTTCAGGGTGTCGATTCCCAGCCGCTCGTCCTGGTAGATCAGGACCAGATATTCCGCCATGATGCCGTCCTCTCGATGACTGGCCCGCCTTTCGGACCATTCAACTCTTCGACGCGGACCCGGCGGCGAAATCGACAGGTTCGCGACGGTGAATTCGGGACGTTCTGAAACGGTCATGTGACGCCGGGTCCCGGGGCGCTGACCTCGCGCGTTTAGGATGGTCGGCATGCTGGAGGTCAGACAGCTGAAGATCTTCCGGGCAGTAGCGCGGACCGGTTCGTACTCGGCCGCCGCCCGGCATCTCGGCTATACGCAACCCGCGATCAGCCAACAGATCAAGGCCATGGAGCGGCAGCTCGGCACCGCGCTGATCACCCGATCCGGGCATCAACTCCAGCTCACCGAGGCCGGCGAGGCGCTGTGCCGGCACGCCGCGACCGTGCTCGGCAGCCTCGACGCCGCCGAGGCCGAGATTCGCGCGCTCACCGAATTGCGAGCGGGCAAGGTGCGATTGGCGGCGTTCCCCAGTGCGTGTTCGATGCTGGTGCCCAAAACCATCGCCCGCAGCCAGGCGGCCGAGCCCAATCTGAAAATCGCGCTGGTGGAGGCCGAGCCGCCGGAGTCGGTGGCCATGCTGCGGGCGGGGGAGTGCGAGATCGCGCTCATCTTCGACTATCCCGAAGGTCGGCTGCCGGACAGCGAAAGCTCTTGTGACGCAGGCAGTCCCGATCTCTCCGAGCTGAGTGCGCGGCCCTTGTTCGGTGATCGGCTGCGTGTCCTGTTGCCGCCCGGGCATCGGCTGGCCGGGACCGGGCGCATCTCTCCGGTGCAGCTGTCGGAGCTGGCCGGGGAGAAGTGGATCGCGGGCTGTCCGCAGTGCCGCGGCCATCTCATCGATGTGTGCGCGGAGGCCGGATTCCATCCCGACATCTCCTTCGCCACCGAGAATCTCGGCGCCGTCGTCGGTTTGGTGGCCGAGGGGCTGGGTGTCGCGCTGGCCACCGAACTCGCGCTCTCCGGCGTCCCGGCCATCGGCTCGGTCCGGTCGGAACCGGTGGAACCCACCATGGAACGCCGCATCCTCGCGGTCACCCTGCCCAAACTGGAGAAGGTGCCCGCGGTGCGCGCGGTCATCGATGAATTGCAAGCGACGGTGCCGTTCGTGGAGACGGCGCTCACAGCCTGAGCCGGATTGTCGGCCGAGACACCCGATTTCGGGCCGAACCATTATCGATAGTTTCACCCCCTATTACGGATGGTTGGGTTTTATTCGCCCAGGTCAGTGCACAAAAACGGTTTGCTCGACTAGCGTTGGAGACGCAAACAGGAACCGACAAAGAGGTTGGAGCCATGGCACTGGCAATCGATTCGAAAACAACGCAGGCGGTCGTCGAGGACGATGCTCCGCCGGGCGGGTGTTGGCGAGCCGCTGCCTCCGCCGCGGGTCCGGTCATGCTCGGATACCTGCCTGTCTCTTTCGCTTTCGGCGTGCTCGCCCCGACCTTCGGGGTTCCGGCCTGGGCCGCCATCGCCATGTCGGCGTTCGTTTTCGCGGGCTCCTCGCAATTCGCGGCACTCGGCCCGCTGCAGGCCGGCATTTCACCGATCTCCATTGTCTTCACCACCTTCCTGGTGAATTTGCGGCACGCGCTGTATTCGCTCACCGAGGCCCCGAACGTGAAGGGCTGGACCCGCCACGACAAGATGGGTTTCGCCTGGCAGCTCACCGATGAGGCGTTCGCGGTGCATTCCACCGAATTCGCCAAGCGGCACCGGTCGGCGCGGGAATGCCGGATCTTCAATTTCCTCATCCACTTCGCGTGGGCGGGCTCGACCGCACTGGGCTGCATGGCCGCCGAACTGATCCCGGACAGCCGGGCACTCGGGCTGGGCTTCGCCCAGACCGCCATGTTCCTGGCGCTGCTGGCCATGATGGTCAAGGGCAGCCGCGAACTCATGGTCGCGGTACTGGCGGGCCTGCTCGCCGTCGCGCTGACCGCCGTCGGGCTGCCGCTGTGGGCCGTCGTGGTGCCCACCGTCATCGGGGCCACCGCCGGGCTCATGTTCGAGCGCCACGCCGCGAACCACACCACCGAGGCCATCCCCGAGGAGGCCCTGTCATGAGCACCCCCGCCCTGATCGCCGTGCTGGTCGGCATGACCGCCGTCACCTACGGAATCCGTTCTCTGCCTTTACTTCTGGCCGATCGATTCACCATCTCCGAATCGGTGCTGCACTGGATGGCCTATGTGCCGCCCGCCGTGCTGGCCGCCCTGATCGCCCCCTCGGTGTTCGTCCCGGACGCCGAAACCCATGCCCTGAACCTGGATTGGGCCAACCCCCTGTTTCTCACCGCCCTGCCGACGCTGCTGGTCGCGTGGCGCACCAAGAACATGTACGCCACCGTCGGCACCGGTGTCGTCGTCCTCGCCTTGCTCCGCCTCGCGGGCCTCTGAAAGGAACTGTCGTGACCACCTTCATCCCCGGAACCTCGCTCGTCGAGGAGACCGACATCAACCGCTACGACCCCGAATACCGCACCTGGCTGCGCGAGGCCGTGCGCAAGGTGCAGGCCGACGGCAACCGCTCGGCCGACACCCACCTGCTGACCATCCCGCTGCCCACCGAATGGGGCATCGACCTCTACCTCAAGGACGAATCCACCCATCCCACCGGCAGTCTCAAGCACCGCCTGGCGCGCTCGCTGTTCCTGTACGCGCTGTGCAACGGCTGGCTGCGCCCGGGCCGCCCGGTCATCGAGGCGTCCAGCGGATCCACCGCGGTCTCGGAGGCCTACTTCGCCAAGCTGATCGGCGTCCCGTTCATCGCCGTCATGGCGCGCTCCACCGTGCAGACCAAGATCGACCTCATCGAATTCCAGGGCGGCACCTGCCATCTGGTCGACAACCCGAGCGAGGTCTACGAGGTCGCCGCGCGCCTGGCCGAGGAGACCGGCGGCCACTACATGGACCAGTTCACCTACGCCGAGCGCGCCACCGACTGGCGCGGCAACAACAATATCGCCGAGGCGATCTTCCGTCAGCTCGAACAGGAGCGCTACCCCGAGCCGAGCTGGATCGTCGCCACCGCGGGCACCGGCGGCACCTCGGCCACCCTGGCCCGCTACGTCCACTACACCCAGCGCGACACCGGCATCTGCGTCGCCGACCCGGAGAACTCCACCTTCCTCGAAGGCTGGCGCACCCTGGATCGGAATGTCACCTCCGACAAGGGATCCCGTATCGAGGGCATCGGCCGCCAGCGCGTCGAACCCAGCTTCATGCCGCACGCCATCGACCGCATGATGCGCGTCCCCGACGCCGCCAGCGTCGCCACCGTGCACCTGCTCGAACGCCTGCTCGGCCGCCGCTGCGGCGGCTCCACCGGCACCGGCGTCTGGTCCGCCTTCCAGGTCATCTCCGACATGCTGGCGAAGGGCGAAAAGGGCAGTGTCGTAACGCTTCTCTGCGATCCGGGCGAGCGTTACATGGACAAGTACTACAGCGACGCCTGGCTCGCCGAGCAGGGCATCAACCCCGCCCCGTACACCCGCCGTCTCGAGCACTTCCTGCTCACCGGCGACCTGTCCGCCTGACCCATCGAACCTACGGGTAGGACGCCGAACATCCTGCGCCCCAGCGGTTCCGGCGACGGGCTCCCGGCGAGCCCGACCCGCCACCCTGACCGGCGACAGCATCGTGACGACCACCCGTCGACCAGCCGATCGAGGCGCCGACGCGCACCCCGGGTCCCGACAACCCGGACCGTGCCGTCGGCACCTCGATCTCGCTGGTATCGGGGCCTTTTGGCGGAGCCGGATCAGTCCAGGCGGCCGTAGATGAGGCGCAGGATCGCCTCGGTGAGGTCGTCGAGGCCTTGGGAGACTTCGGATTCGGAGGCGGCGGAGAGCTGGGAGAGGCGGCCGTCGCGCATGAGGGAGATCAATTCCGCGAGGGTCGCGGCGTCGATGCCCGCGGGGGCGAGCCCGGCCGCGCGGTCGCGTTCGATCTTGGCCGCGAGGGCGCTGGTGAAACGGGTGTGGATGGCGGCGATGAACTCGGTCAGCGGCGGGTAGCTGTTGTCGTAGCCCTCGAGCGAGCAGACGAGGATGGCGGCGTTGCCGTGCCAGACCTCGGCGGTTCCGGCGAGCTGGGTGCGGAGGAGTTCGCGTTGGGGGCCGGTGGAGGGGAGCCAGACGTGGGTTTCGGCATAGCGGTCGCTCACGTCTTCCATGAGCCGAGCGAGGACCGCCTGCTTCGAGGGGAAGTAGAAGTAGAAGCTGGTGCGCGAGATGCCGGTGGCGTGGGTGATGTCGTCGACGGTCAGCTTGGCCATCGGCTTCTCGGTCAACAGTTGGCGGGTCGCTTCCAGGATCTGGGCCTCGCGCTGATCGCCCTTGGATTGGGCGCCGCGGCGTCGCAGACCCTCGGTCGTGCCTGCGGTCCGGTTCACTTCGCGTCCGCCTTTCTGCGCCATACAACTCACCCTATGCGACGATTCCCGCATTGGACGTGGCGTCAATCATAATCGACAGTGTGTCGATTCCGTCGTAGAGTCCTGCGAATGACCTCATCCCCTGGGGATCGGCGGACCTCCTCGCCGACCGCGATCGTGGTGACCATGGCCGGCACCGTTTTTCTGCTGGCAATGGCGCAGACCTTGCCCGTGCCCGCGTTGCCGCAGATCGGCCTGCAGCTGGGCGTCTCCGCGACCACGGTCGGCTGGGTGACGACCGCGACCATGCTCGCCGCGTCCGCGCTGACCCCGCTGCTCGGGCGACTCGGTGATGTCTACGGACACAAGCCGGTCATCCTGGCGACGCTGGTGGTGACCCTGGCGGGCAGCCTGCTCGCCGCCTCGGCGCACAGCATCGACTGGCTGATCGCCGGACGCGCGCTGCAGGGCGCGAGCTTCGGCCTGTTCCCGCTCGCGATCAGCGTGCTGCGCCATGAACTTCCGGCCGAACGCCTGACCGGAGCCCTCGCGGTGACCGCCTCCACCCTCGGTGTGGGTAGCGGTGTCGCACTGGTGGCGACCGGTCTGCTGACCCAGGGCGATGCGGACTACCGCCGCATCTTCTGGCTGTGCGTGGTGCTGACCGTGCTGGTGCTGGTGGCCGCGTTCCTGGTGCTGCCGCGGCGCGCCGGGCAGGGCGGGCGCGTCGACTACCTCGGCGCCGCGGTGCTCGGCATCGGCCTGGTGTGCCTGCTGCTGCCGATCTCCCAGGGCCACGAATGGGGTTGGGACAGTGCGAAGGTGATCGGGCTGTTCATCGCCTCGGTCGTCGTGCTGGCCGGATTCCTGGTGCTGCAGTCCAAGCTGCGCTCCCCGCTGGTGTCGACCGCGCTGCTGGCGCATCGCCCGGTCGCGATGACCAACCTGGCCAGCTTCTGCGTCGGCTTCGCGATGTTCAGCGTCTTCCTCGGGGCGACCTACTTCGTGGCGACGCCGCGGGCGTTGGCGGGCTTCGGTTTCGACGCGTCGGTGCTGCGCACCAGCGTGGCGTTCATGCTGCCGGGTGCGGTGGTCTCGGTGCTGATGGGCCCGATCGCCGGACGCCTGGTCGGCCGGATCGGCCCGCGCTACGTGCTGCTGATCGCCAGCGGCATCGGCCTGTGCGCGCTGACCTCGCTCGCGCTGCTGCACACCAGCACCGCGGAAGTCGTTGTCGCACTGGTGATCGGCAATGCCGCCATCGCCATCGCCTACGCCGCCATGCCCGCCCTGCTGGTCGCCAATGTCGCCCCGCACGAGACCGGCATCGCCAACTCGATCAACTCGATCATGCGCACCGTCGGCGGCGCCATCGGCAGCGCCCTGGTGGTCACCATCCTCACCAGCGACACCCTCGCCCACCAGCTCCCCAACGGTGCGATCGTGTCCCTCCCTGCCGAAAGCGCCTACCGCATCGCATTTCTCACCGGCGCGGCCTTCTTCGCGGTCGCCGCGCTACTGGCCGCCTTCGGCCTGAGGAGCTCCGGCCGCCACTTGACCCAGCACGAGGTCGAAGAGGACATCGCCTTGGCGAGCGCGGGCGAATTCGCCACCATCTCCACCAGTCTCTAACGGGGACGGCCGGATCCCCGTCCCGGGGATCCGGCCTCAGGGCGTCAACGGCTTCTGCGGTAGCGTGAACTTTCCGGAAGGCGAAGCGAGAGAGTTTCAGAATGCCGTTTGTCACGCGTGGGGGCGTGCGGATTTTTTACACCGATACCGGCGGCGGGGGACGGGCGGTCGTCCTGGGACACAGCCTGTTCATGGATCAGGAGATGTTCGCGCCACAGATCGCGGGATTGGCGCCCCGGTACCGGGTGATCACCATCGATTCGCGCGGCCACGGGCGCACCGAGGACGACGAGACCCCGTTCAGCTATTGGGATCTGGCCCGCGACGCCTGGGCCGTGGTGGACGAACTGGGTGTGGACCGGGTGGTCGCGGGCGGTACCGCGCACGGGTCCTTCACCGCCGCGCGCATGGCGCTGCTGGCGCGAAATCGCATGGACGGTCTGATCCTCGTCGGCTCCTCCGGCACCGCCATGAGCCCGCAGCGGCGAGTGGGCTACCGCGAGGTGACCGATGCCTGGATCGGGGTCGGCTCCGCGGCGCTGTCGCCGACCATCAAGCTGGTCTCCTCCCTCATGATCGGGGGCAGCGTCGAGGACCAGAAGCCTTGGCGTGACAAGTGGTTGAGCTCCGACCGGACCCGGATCAGGCTGTCGGCCGACTGCCTGATCAACCGGGATTCGGTATTGGAACTGCTCGGTGACATCCGGTGTCCGGCACTGGTCATCAGGGGAACGGCGGACCAGGCGAACAGTGCCGAGGAGGTCGCGGAGTTGGCGGCCGCGCTGGGCCATCCCACGAAGGTGCACGAGATCGCCGGCGCGGCCCTGACACCCAACCTCACCCATCCCGAGGAGTTCAATCGGCTGTTGCACACGTTCCTCGAGGGGTTGCCGTAGTCCTCATCCCGCCACGAGTCCGACGAACAGCTGATGTGCGGGACCCGGCGCGGTGCCGCGGTAGCGCTGCACGCGCACGTCGAAAACCTTGCCGGTGCCCGGATTTCGCAGGGTGAAGCCGGGATCGCGCCGCCCGATGCGCACATGCCCTTCGGTCCACAGTCGCCGGAAGTCCGCCTGCTCGCCCAGTTCGCGCAGCACCCGGTCGATACCCTCGCGATCGAGAGCCTCGGCGGCATAGGCGCGGAAGCGCCCGGCCATGAGCCGCGCTTCCCGCTCCCATTCCTCGACCACGATGCGGGCGCGAGGATCGGTGAACATCCAGTGCAGCACATGCCCGTTGCGGGCGAGGCCGGGCAGGGCCTCATCGAAGGCGGCATTGCTGGCCACGATGTTCCAGCCGTTGTCGAGCGCGGCCGCGAGATGGGGGAGCAGCGCATCGAGCAGGGTGCGCACCGTGCCCGCCGCCGGATCATCGCGGCGCAGTGCGCGCGGTTGGCAGGTCACCGGTCGCTGCTGGGCGAGGTGATAGAGGTGAATCCGTTCGGCCACATCCAGTTCCAGTACCGCGGCGAGCGAATCCAGAATGGCGGGGCCGGGATTGAGCGCCTCCCCCTGCTCGATCTTGGCGATATAGCCGAGGCTGGCGTGGGTGGCCTCGGCCAGTTGTTTGCGGGTGAGGCCGGCCGGATTCCCGGCGGTGGCCCGGCCGCGGCGTTCCCGGACGAACTCGGCCAGTGTGGGCGCGCGCAGCTCGTCGGTCGGTTCCGCGCCGAGTTCGTTGTCGGCCAACGACATACCCGCTCTCCGTCCGCACTCGCCGAGATCACTTCCTCTCGAGGATAGGTGGATTTCGCGGCCGGTTCCCGGCAACCCGGCATACCGGGCCACCACTGTCGGTAGCACCGCCGACCGCCGGGCCCACATCCAGTGGTACCGGTGTGGGGTCGTGCTCATGACTGGGGTATCCCACCGGTTGCCAAAGCGCGTGCGCGCATTCGATATTGGCAACCATGGCTAGCGATTCACCGCCACCTCCGAATACGGGACTTCGTTCACGGACGATCAGGATCGGCGAGCAAGAATTTCCGTACCACTTCGGCTCGGACTGCATTTCCGAAATCGCACACGCGATAGCCGAATTGACGCCGGATAAACTCATCGTCGTCACCGACGACCGGCTGCTGGAGCTGTACGGAAGCGAAATCGAGTGTCTGGCGGGCGCGATTCCCGCCGTCACTCTCTCCCATCCGGCGGGCGAATCGATGAAAACCCTGTCGTGTCTGGCGGAGCATCTGGAGACCGCGTTGCGGGCCGGTGTCACCCGGCGCTCGGTGGTGGTGTCCTTCGGCGGCGGCGTACCGGGCAATCTGGCGGGACTCCTGGCGAATCTGCTCTTCCGCGGCGTGCGGCTGGTACATGTGCCCACCACGACCATCGCCGCCATGGATTCGGTGCTCTCGCTCAAGCAGGCCATCAACAGCGGTGTCGGCAAGAACCATATCGGCACCTTCTACGCGCCTACGGCCGTGTACGCCGATGTGCGCTTGTTCGCGACCCTGCCCGAGCGTGAACTGCGGTCGGGGCTGTGTGAAATGGCGAAGAATTGCCTGGCGATCCAGCCGTCGGAGCTGGATCGACTGCGGGCGGTCATCGCCGGTGGCGAGTTCGCCTCGCCGAATACATTGATGTGGCTGCTGGACGCGAGCATCGCCGCGAAATCCTCGGTGACCCGTTACGACACCTTCGAACGCGGCACGGGATTGGTCCTCGAATACGGGCACACCATCGGCCATGCGATCGAAATCTGCGACCATCGGGCGCGCGGAGCGGCCGGAGTGGCCCACGGCACCGCGATAGCCCTGGGAATGCTGGCGGCCGCGCATATTTCGCACGCGCGGGGATGGCTCTCCGATGACGAGGTCGGCGTCCACTACGAGATCGTCACCGGGCTCGGCGTGGAGCCCCGGCTGCCCGGATCGGTGCGCATCGCCGACGTGCTGGACGTGGTGGCCAACGACAACAAGCAGGGGTACCTCGAATCACGCACCGGCACCGTGCCTTTCGTGCTGCTGCGCGGGCTGGGACGCCCGGAGACCAGCGGGGGCCTGCCGCTCACACCGGTCTCGACGGCGGAGATCCGGGCGGCGCTCGAGGTGATCGCCCGATCGTCCACGGCCGCACCCGCTGTCGGCGTGTGAGAAGGGTCGATGATGCTGGCGATACACGGCGGCGAAGCGGTACGCGGTGGCCGGCCGTGGCCGCAATGGCCGCAGTACGACGCGCACACCGAACAAGAACTGCTCGCGGCGCTGCGCTCTTCGCGGTGGTCGGTGAGCTGGTACAGCCCACGCGGCGGGAAGTCGCGGGAACGGCTCTTCGGCGCGGCCTTCGCGCGGTACAACGGCGCGGCCCACGGCGTGAGCGTCGATCATGGTTCGGGTGCGCTCGTGATCGCGCTGGAGGCGTTGGGGATCGGCCCGGGCGACGAGGTCATCGTCCCGGCCATGACCTGGGTGGCCCCGGCCTCGGCGGTATTGCGGGTGGGTGCGCTGCCGGTGCTCGTCGATGTCGACCCCGCGACCGGCTGCTTGACCGCGGACCACCTGCGGGCGGCCGCCTCGGAGCGCACCAAGGCCGTCATCGTCGTCCATCTGGCCTGTACCGCAGCGCGTATCGACGAGATCGCGGCCGCGGCGCACACGGCCGGTCTGGCGCTGATCGAGGATTGCTCGCAGTCGCACGGCACCCGCTGGCACGGCCGCTGCCTCGGCACCTTCGGCGATATCGGCGTCTTCAGCCTCGGGGCCGCGAAATCCCTCGCCGGTGGGGAGGCCGGCGCGGCCATCACCGACCGGCGCGACCTCTACGACCGCATGCTCATGCTGCGCGCCGATTCCCGCGCCTACACCGAAACCGAACCCGCCCCAGGCGAATACGAACTCGTCGAACAGGCGACGATCATGGGCGCGAACTACTGCATGTCCGAGCTGACCGCCGCCGTCCTGCTCGACCAGCTGCCGCGCCTGGACGACCAGCACGCCCACCGCGAGACCCGCGCCAAGGAACTCGAGGCCGGACTCGCCGGCATTCCCGGCCTGGCTCCGATCCCGGTCCCCGCGCCGGTCGATCGCCGCGCCATCTACGAATACGGAATCCGCTTCCGCCCCGGCACCTTCGGCACGGCCTCGGTCGAGCAGGTCGCCGACGCGCTCACCGCCGAGCTCGGCACGCGCGTGTACCCGCCGCGAGTTCCCTTGCCCCGCAGTCCCTTACTGCGGCCCGAAACCAAGCCGCGCTTTGCGCGCCGGTGGCACGACGCCGCCGACCGCGTGGCCGGGAGGCCCTGTCCTGGCGCGGAACACTACCGCGCCCACACCCTGCTGATGCACCACAGTGTGCTCCTCGGTGAACCCGGCGACGTCGACGATCTGCTCGCCGCCCTCGCCAAGGTGGCCGCACACGCCGAATCCCTGACAGCGAAAGGCACGGTGGCATGACCTCGGAACTCATGGCGGACTGGGAGGCCCGCACGATAGACGGAATTCGCACCCGCCGAGCGGTCGAGAACGACTGGGACGCCCTGCGCGACCGGTACGACCGCGCCTTCGGCGGAGTGAAAACCAAGGACTTCGAGGCCTGGAAGCGGCAGTTCCGGCTCGAGGACATCGCGGTGGTGGAGGATGTGAGCCAACCGCGCACACCGCGCATCGTCGGCACCGCCGCCATCCTCCGCGCGACGGTCACCGTGCCCGGCGGCGCGCAACTCGACGTCGCGGCCTGCGCCCAGGGGATGGTGGCGACCACCCATCAAAAGCGCGGCATCTACGCCAAGGTGCAGGCCGAGCTGATGGCCATCGCCGCCGAATCCGGTGCGCAGGTGTTCGCCGCCATGCCCGGTCCGGGCGGCAGCTACGCCTATATCGGCGTGACCACCTACACCCGGCATCTGAGTATCGACCGCCGCAGATCGAAACTGCTTGTCGCGGAATCGGACTCGTCCTCGGTGCGGGAGGTGCGCCTGCGCGAGGCGCTGGGGGAGCTGCGCGGGATCTACGCGCGCTGGCAGCGGTCGACACCGGGTGCGCTCAGCCGCAGCGAGCACTGGTGGCCCAGCAGCATCGGCGACGAGCCGTTCATCATCGTCCACCCGGACGGCTACGTGATCTTCGATCTGATCGGCGACGAGGTGGTCGTGCGCGACTTCTGCGCGCTGACCGTCGGCGCGCACCGGGAACTGCTGCGCTGTCTGCTCGGGCACGGCGAGTACGCGCGGATCCGCATGGACACCGCCGTCGACGATCCGACACCGCTGCTGCTGGAGGACCAGCGCACGGCCGCCATCACCGGTGTCGACGGGGGCGTGTGGTCGTGGATCATCGACCTGTCCAAGGCGATCGAGCTGCGCTCCTTCCCGGCCGACTTCCACGGCGTGATCGAGGTGGCGGACCCCTGGGGGATGAGTCCGGGCGTGTTCGCGCTCGACATCTCCGGCGGCGCCGGCCGCTGGACGCCCGCCCCCGAAGGCGCGCGCGCCGATTTACGCGTCGGCCCGCTCGAAATGACCACCGCCTACTTCGGTGCGCACACCTTCGCCGAGTTGCAGCGCGCGGGCCGGGTGGACGAGCTGACCCCAGGCGCGCTCACCGGATTGGATCTCGCCTTCGCCACCGCCCGCCGGCCGTTCAACACCACGCCGTTCTGAGGAATCACCATGACCTCCACCCGTGCCGGGCATCTGCCCGCCGCCGCCAAACGCTTCCTGATGTGGGACACCGAGCCCGCGGCCTTCGGCATCACCATGCCCTTTCCGGTGCCGAATTCGATGGACGCGGACACCGCGCGCGCCATGATCACCGCGCTCGTCGACAATCACGAAACCCTGCGTGGCCGATACACGTACGGCCCGGATGCCCGCTGGGAGATCTTTCCCAGCGCCGATTCCGACGAGAGCCGCCCGGAACTGCGCACCCTGGATATCTCCGCGGTCGACGACGCCGACCTGGGTGCGCTCATCGAACGAGAAACCGCGGCCGCCAACCAGCGCCTCGACCCCGCCTCGGGCCGGGTGGTGACGGCGACGCTGTGCACCCGTCCGGCCCACGGCAACCTGTTGCTGCTCACCGTGCACCATGTGGCCTGCGACGCGGTCGCCCTGTGGATCCTGTGGGGCGATATGACCACCTATGTGCGGCAATGGGAATCCGGCGAGCCGATCGCACTAGAACCCGAGCGGACGACCGCCTCGGAGTGGGCCGAATTCCTGGAGAAATACTCCGAGACTCGCACCGGTGAACTCGACTATTGGCTGGCGACAAGCGATTCCGAGCCGTCCGAGCCGGTCCGCGCGCACCCGCCGGAACCGGTGTACCTCGACGGCGTGATCGAAGACCCGCTCGCCGAACGGATCTTCGAGGAACTCCCGGCCGCGTTCGGCGCCACCTACACCCGGATTCTGCTGGTGGCATTCGGACTGGCGATCGAAGACGTACTCGGCGTTCCGCGCCCGATCCAGGTACAGAAACACGGCCGCTACGCACGGCTGCGGCCCGGCGCCGATCTCGGCCGTACCATCGGCTGGCTCTCCGACGACTATCCGTGGCTGCTGTCGCCGACCGTTGGCTCCACCGCGGCCCGCATCCGGCACGCCAATGCCGAATATCCCGCGACACCAGAGGATTTCACCCTGCTGCGCTGGTACAACGGCGCGACCTCGCGGCACTTCCACACCTTCCGCAACCCCAAGTTCTATTTCAATTTCGTCGGCGAGCTCGGCGGTTATGTGCCCGCCTCGCGCTCGCGCGACATGGCCCGGCTCACCACGTTCGATCTGAGCGTGCTGCTGGGCGGCTACCGCAGCGACGGCGTGCGGCGGGTCCACTACTCGGTGCACGCGCCGACCGGTGGACTCGGTGCGGAGCGCGCCGAACAAATTGTGGCGCAATGGCGCTCGATCCTCGGCACCGTGGATACGAGCGTGGAATCCGTGCACGGTGCCGACTCGGAGTGACAGGAGCATCCCATGCAGAATTCCACCCCCGCCGCAGCCTGCCCGGTGACCGGAGCCCGCGGTTCCGGAATCAGCCGGGTCACCACTCCGACCGGTGACGCCGCCTGGCTGGCCAGCGGTTACGCGCTGGTGCGCGAGCTGTTCAACGATCCGCGTCTGGGTCGTGCGCACCGGACCCCGGAGACCGCGCCCCGCCTGGGGCAGGCCGCCTTCTCCGGTGGGCCGATCGGCAACTACGACACCGAGCTGGCCGACCACGCCCGCATGCGGTCGCTGCTGAGTCCGCATTTCTCCGCGAAACGCATGCGCGAATTACGGCCTCGGGTCGAGCAACTCACCTCGGATCTGCTCGACGCCATGACCGAACAGGGCTCGCCGGCCGATCTCCAGGCGGCGCTGGCCCTGCCCCTGCCACTGCTGGTGATCTGCGAACTGCTCGGCGTGCCCTACGGCGAGCGGCAGCAGTTCCGGGACTGGGTCGACGCCGTCGGCCATGTGCGCGATCGCGAGAAGGTCGAGCGGGGTGTCGCCGAGTTGTACGCCTACTGCCTGCGATTGGTGCGGAACAAGCGCGCGAACCCCGGCGACGATGTGGTGTCGCGGCTGTGCGCGGTCGAGGGCGTGACCGATGACGAAATCGCCATGCATTCGATGGTGCTGCTGTTCGCGGGCCATGAAACCTCCGCGGTGCAGATCGGCGTCGGCGTGCTGATGCTGTTGCAGAACGAGGGGCAATGGCAACTGCTGCACGAGAATCCGGAGCTCATCGCCACCGCCGTGGAGGAACTGTTGCGCGCGTGCGAGGCCAGCAGCATTCCGCGCTACGCCCGTGAGGACCTCGACGTCGAGGGCGTCCGGATCTCGGAGGGGGATCTGGTACTGCTGGGCATCGCGTCGGCCAACCATGATCCGCGGGTGTTCAGCGACCCCGAGCGGGTCGACATCAC
Organism: Nocardia sp. JMUB6875; assembly: GCF_041154655.1. Lineage (NCBI taxonomy): Bacteria > Bacillati > Actinomycetota > Actinomycetes > Mycobacteriales > Nocardiaceae > Nocardia > Nocardia sp. JMUB6875. The sequence goes on along the minus strand of NZ_BAAFGR010000146.1, from coordinate 2,536 downwards.
CCGTCAGGAGTCCGCGCACTTCCTGTTCGGCTACGGGACCCGCTACTGCCTGGGCGCGCCGCTGGCGCGCATCGAATTGCAGGTAGCCATCGGGCAATTGGTGCGGCGGTTCCCGGAGCTCTCGCTGGCCGTCGACCGGGAGAGTCTGACCGAGCGCAGCGATATCTTCACCGGCGGCCTGCACACGCTGCCGGTGCGGTGGTGAGGGAAAAGCACATGTACGTGGTGACAGCACTTCGATTCAATATGACCGGCATTCATGACGCCTCGGCCGATCACGTGCAGCGCTACCGGGCGGCCGTGGAGATGGCCGAGTACGCCGACCAATGCGGGCTCACCTGCGTGAGCTGCGAGGAACACCACCTCTCGGCCACCGGCTGGCTGCCCTCGCCGCTGGTGCTGGCCGCCGCGCTGGCAGCGCGCACGCGCGCCATCACCATTGCCATCGGGGCGCTGATCGTGCCGTTGCACGACCCCATCCGGCTGGCCGAGGACATCGCCGTGCTCGACAATCTCGCACCGGGCCGCCTGTCGGTGATCGCCGGAATCGGGTACCGCCCAGAGGAATACGCCGCCGCCGCGCGGGATTGGGCGCGGCGCGGAAAGCTGATGGACGAGAACCTGGAGGTCATGCGCGCCGCGTGGGGCGAGCAGCCGTTCGAATACCGCGGCGAGACCATCACCGTGACACCGAAGCCGCATACCCGACCGCATCCGCTGCTGTTCATCGGCGGCGGATCGGCCGCGGCGGCCAAGCGGGCCGCGCGATTCGGGCTGCCGTTCTCGCCCGCGGTGCACAGTCCCTTCCTCGCCACCCTCTACCACGAGGAGTTGAAACGCCACGGCCGCAACGGGTTCGTGCACATGCCGCTGCCGAACACCAGCGTCGTCCTCTTGCATCGGGAACCCGACCGGGCGTGGACCACGCTGGGGCCGTTCATTCTCAACGAGATTCGCGAGTACAGCGCGTGGGGACGGCCCGAAGTGGCGCGACCGAACGAGGCGGCCGCGCTCTCGGTCGAACATCTGCGGACGCTGAACTATGTCGAGATTCTGACCCCGGAGGAGCTGCGTGACCAGATCGCCGGTGGCCGAACGCAAATCGTGATGAATCCACTCATCGGCGGGATACCGCTGGAGGACGGCTGGGCCAGCCTGCGCATGCTGTGCGACGAGGTGCTCGCGAAGGTCGGCGGGTAGATGACCATCGTCATGACCCCGCGCCGGATCGGGTTCATCTTCGTGGCCCTCAGCGCCGGACTGCTCATGGCCAGCCTCGACCAGATGATCACCGGCGCGGCCATGCCCACCATCGTCGGCGAGCTCGGCGGTGTGCCGCACATGGCGTGGACCACCACCGCGTATCTGCTCGCGACCACCATCGTCATGCCGATGTACGGCAAATTCGGTGACTTGTTCGGGCGGCGTGGACTGTTTCTGTTCGCCATCGCGATCTTCACCGTCGCCTCCTTCGGCGCGGCGGTGTCCACGCATTTCTGGGAGTTCATCGGATTCCGGGCGATGCAGGGGCTCGGCGGCGGCGGGCTGATGATTCTGGCCCAGGCGACCATGGCCGATGTGGTGCCCGCGAAGGACCTCGGCAGATACGGTGCGCCGATGGGCGCGATCCTCGGCCTCACCTCGGTCGGCGGTCCCATTCTCGGCGGCGTCCTCGCCGATCACCTGGGCTGGCGGTGGTGCTTCTGGATCAACGTGCCGATCGGGGTGGCGGCCTTCGTGCTCGCGGCCCGCTATCTGACGATTCCGGGCAAGCGGCCCGCGGTGCGGCCCGACTACCTCGGCGCGATGCTGATGACCGCGGGCACCGGCCTGCTCATCATGATCAGCGACTGGGGTGGAAAGCGCTATGCCTGGGGATCATCGATCATCCTCGGCATGATTCTCGCTGTGCTGGTGGTCGTTTCGGTGTTCATCCACGTCGAATCCCGGGCCGCCGAGCCCATGCTGCCGCTGCGCCTGTTCCGCGACCGCACCTTCGCCACGACCTCGCTGCTCGGTTTCATCGTGGGGCTGGTCATGTTCGCCTCGGTCGCCTTCGTGCCGACCTTCCTCCAAATGGCCACGGGCGTCTCGGCATCCGCGGCGGGACTGCTGTCGATCCCCATGACGATCGGCATGTTCCTCACGGTGTCCATCGCCATGGCCGCCGTCACCAGAACCGGCCACTACCGGCTCTACCCGCCCCTGGGCATCGCCTGCATCGCCGCCGGCATGCTCTGGATGACCCACCTGGACTCCCACAGTCCCGCCTGGCTGGTCTCCGCGATGCTCTTCGTGGTCGGGCTGGGGTTGGGCCTGGTAATGCAGCTGCTGGTCCTCCTGGTCCAAAACGCCGTCCCGCCAACCGATGTCGGCACCGCCACCAGCGCCAACAATTACTTCCGCGAAATGGGTGGCGCACTGGGGGTGGCCGTCTTCGGCTCGCTGTTCACCCATCGCCTCACCGGCGAGCTCACCACTGCCTTCCAGAGCCATCCTCGCGAGGTCGCCACCTCCGCGGCTACCCCTTCGGCCC
>NZ_BAAFGR010000145.1:0-20819 GCF_041154655.1 Nocardia sp. JMUB6875 | reverse complement strand
AGCCCTCCCGCCCCGTCTCTTCGTTGAGTGGCACACCAGTGAGGGGTTTTGTCCGCTTCCCCCGCCCTGGTGTGCCACTCAACACAGCAACCAGGCGAATCGGACACGCGCCGGGCTTCTTTGAGTGTTCTTCCCCGGGCCGCTGCGCGCCCGAGCCTCGAGGAGGCTGGTGCCGCCACCGAGGCGCCCAACCCAGCCCCCTCCTCTCCCTTCTCCAGGCGTCTTTTATCTTTTGCTCTTTAGGTCTTTTCGTCTTTTCCTCTTTTGTTCTTCTATCTTTTGTCTGTGGCAGACCCCACCCTCGCACCGGACCGCTGGCGCACCTACCTCATGTGGTGGCGCTTCCTGGGCCTAATCGGCTTCTGCCTGACCTTCTTCCTATCCTTCTTGATCATCAGCGACATGCAAGGCGTCCCAGAGTTCTGCGGCTGGCGCCACCCCTGCTCCCCGCTGATCCTCGGAAGCCTGGGCATGCTCCCCCTCTACATCTGGGCGATCTCGGGAGCCCTCGCCTGGCAACTGGGCCGAATAGCCTTACGCCAACGCCGCACCCCCACCTGGGGAATCGCCATCGCGGCCTTGGTCTATATCCCCGGCGTAATCCTCAGCCTCTACCTGGTAGCCAACTACTGGTGGCCGGAGCCCTGACCCCGGATGCAGCAAAAGGCCGGGCGTCGTAATGCACTGGTACGACGCCCGGCGACGCGGTCCTCGCCGTGTGGTTGGGGCCGGCGAGGTCCGCGAGTTCTCAGCGAATCACGGCGCGACCGAACCCCAGTCGGCGAACCCGGTCGGATCGTGGCGGCCCATGGTGCCGTGCTCGAACAGTCCCCAGCCCTCCGCGTCCCCGCAGCGGGCCTTGCCGACATGGTCGATGACGCCGAACGGAATGCGTCCTGCGATCCCCGGATCGCTCAGGTCGTAGAGCTTGCTCTCGACCCATTCGCGACCCTTCCACTGCCCGTGCTGCCAGTCGGGGTCGCCGCCGTAGCCGCAGCCGACATTGAGCGCCATGAAGGTGCCCGCCTCGACCTCGACCTCGAGCGGCTTGCCCTCACCGGTGGTCAGATCGAGTCGCACCTTGGTCGGGATTCGGGTGCCCGGCTTGTAGGTCAGATGCACACGCGGCCAGCCGAGCTGCTCGATCCGCCCGTCCTTCCAGATGCGGGTGGCGTCGTTGAGGGTGCGGAAGCCGTTGGGCTCCTCCTGCACGATGATGACGATGGAGAAATCGTCGAACAGCAGCGGCACGTACAGCCACCAGAAGCCCTCGGACGGTTCGGAACCCAGCCGCCCCGGGTGATCGGATTCGCCGACCGGGCGGATGCCCCACGACCGGTCGCGGGTACCGCACCACGCCGACGGATCCACCGCGAAATCGTCGCCGTCGACATTCAGTGTGCCCGACCAGGTTCCGACCTGAGCGAAGCGCTGCGCGTCGATGATGGGCCGGTGCACGCCGGTGAGGATGGTGTGCGGCTGCTCGGCGACCGCCGGGAACGCGCCCTCCCAGGTGAGGTCGAACGACAGGTCCTCGTGTTCGCACACCACGCGGATCTTCTGCAGCGGCTCCACGATCTCGATGCGGTAGCCGCCGACCTTCGGCTCCAGGTTGCGTTCGCCCAGCGCGTCGGAGAACCGCACGGCCCGCTGGGTGTCGCCGCGGCGCACGGTGGCGAAGGCGTCGGTGACACCCAGGTTCGGGTAGACGCCGAATCCGGTCACCAGGAAGATGTCGTTACCCTTGTCGAGGGCGTTGAAGTAGTTGCGGTCGTAGAAGTTTCGATCGCTGGTCCCGACCCGCGACATGGACAGCGGGGTCTGGTGGATCGGGTATTCGTCCAGCGCGATGATCTGATTCTGCGTCATCTCAATCCCAGGAGTAGGTGCCGTCGAGCATGGCTTCCAGTAGTGGCCGGTGCATCACGTAGTCGTCGCGGTCGTCGGTGTCGGGGGCCTCGCCGAAGTGGATCATCCGCCGCCGGATGCGGGCCATCACGATGCCGTGGCGCAACGCGGCGTACATGAGGTACCAGTCCATATCGCGCGGCGCGTGCCCGGTGGCCTCTTCGTAGAGCTTCTCCACATCCGCGCGGCGCATGTAGTCGGCCAGGCCGGGCTGGTCGAAGCGGGTGGCGATGTCCTGGAAGAACCGGTGGATGAGAATCGTCCAGGCAATATCGAGTTCGCGCGGCCCGATGGCGGCCATCTCCCAGTCCAGCACGGCGACCGGCTCGAATTCGTCGAACATGACATTGCCGGGCCGGGCGTCGCCCCAGCTGAGCACGTCGGGGCCGGTATCGGTGGGGAAGTTCTGTTCCAGCCAGTCGAAGGTGCGCTCCAGCAATGGAATTCGGTAGCCGTCGTTCGCGAGCGCCCAGTCGTACCAGGCCTTCTGGGCGTCGAAGTGGCGGCGCAGCGCCGAACCCTCGCCGTCGAACATCGGGAACCGCTGTGCCGGATCGGGAATCGAGTGCACCTTGGCGATGATGTCGACGGTGTGGCGGGTCACCCGGTAGCGCTCCTCCGCGCTGGCCTCGTGCAGCCAGCCGACGAACACGTACGGCGGATTGTCCTCGGGCACCCGGCCGCTCACCCGCCGCATGACGAAGAACGGTGCGCCCAGCACATTATCGGTGCCGGTCTCGAGCCAGCACAGCGGCGGCACCGGCAGATCGGTGGCCTCGGCGACACCGGCGATGACCGCGAATTGCGTTGCCAGATCGTAATTCTCGAACACCGGGAACGAATTCGCGTCGGGCGCGAGCCGCGCGACGAACGAGCCGCCCGCCGCCTCTCCCTTCTCGGTCCACTCCGCATCGAAGAGCAGCGTCGTACTCGACATGCCGCCCGCCTGGGGGCGGGTGATCGAGGTGACCCGCGGCGGCTCGTCGGCCTCGACCTTGGTCCCGAGCCACTGCGCGAGTTCGTCCGCGAGTTCGTCGAGATTCTGATCGGAGACGGTGAGTTCCATCCGCTGGTTGGGATCGGCGTTGGCCGAAGTCATGTGGTCCTCCCTGCACGGGTGTTGATGGGTGAAATGTAACGCGTTCTAAATCACGCCGTAAGGGGATCGGGAAGACCCGTTTCAGCAGTTCCGGTCACCGGGATGGAGGTTGTCGCTCAGGGTGGCTCGTGCTGGCACGTACACCGCGAGAAGTACTTCCTATCAGGCATATTCCGGGTCGGCTCAGGGTCATCACGGAGGCGCTCGGGGCCCGGGATTCCTAACCTTGGAGATTCCGGATCCATGAGCGAGGGGTAGTGCGATGAGTGTGCTGACGGCCGAATCCGCGACCGATCTGGACGGGAAGGCGGCCGATTCGACACGGCGCTGGAATCCGGCCACGCGGATTCTGTTTCGTTTCAGCTTTCTGTACTTCGGCCTTTTCTGCGTGTTCTATCCGCAAATGCTGATCGCTTTCGCGGGACCGCTGCAGCAGTTGCTTCCCGACGACTGGCCCCGGCTCTGGATGAACCCGTCGCTGCCCTTGGTGAAATGGGTGGGCCACACCGTGTTCGGGACCGATGTGGCGCTGCACGAAACGGGCAGCGGCGATCAGGCGGTGTTCTGGGTCCTGGTGTTCACCACGCTGGTGATCGCGGCGACCGGGGCGCTGCTCTGGACGGTGCTGGACCGCCGCCGGACCGAATACCACCGCCTAGCCGGGTGGTTCCTGCTCTTCATCCGGCTGTGCCTGGCCGGTCAGATGCTGGGTTACGGGTTCGCCAAGGCGATTCCGACGCAGATGATCGAGCCCGGCCTCGCCACGCTGCTGACCCCGTACGGGGACTTCGCGCCCATGAGCGTGCTCTGGAATCAGGTCGGCGTCTCACCGGTGTACGAGATCCTGCTCGGTATCGCGGAGATCCTGGGCGGCGTGCTCCTGCTGCTCCCGCGCACCCAGCTGGCGGGTGTGCTGCTGAGCCTGGTGAGCATGGCGCAGGTGTGGGTGCTGAACATGACCTACGACGTGCCGGTGAAGCTGCTGTCGTTCCATCTGCTGCTGCTCTGCCTGGTCCTGCTGGCGCCCGAGCTGCCGCGGCTGGCCGCCGTGCTGACCGGCCGGGCCACCGGGCCCGCCGCGACGCCGCAGCCGTTCCGGACCCGCCGCACGGTGCGCTGGGCGGCCGCCGCCCAGGTGCTGCTGATCGCGTGGCTGTGCGCGGGCTATGCCTGGATCGGGGCGAGCAACTGGCGCGAATTGAACGGCGACAGTTCGAAATCCGAGCTGTACGGCATCTGGACCGTCACCGACTTCACCCGCGACGGTCAGTCGGTGCCGCCATTGCTGACCGATGAGAGCCGTTGGCGGCGGCTGGTTTTCGACCGGCCGCAGATGGCGGTGGTCCAGCGCATGGACGACGAGCTGATGCCGCTGGGAGCGCAGATCGACACCGGCGCACACCGATTGGTACTGCGCACCGATCCGAAGACGGAGCTGGGCGATCTCGGCTACACCCGGCCCACGCCCGACCGGCTGGTGCTCGATGGTCGGCTGGACGGACAACCCGTCACCATCACCTTGGATCGGGTCGACGTCGATCAGCTTCCCCTGCGCCACGGCCGCGGTCTGCACCTCGTTCAGGAGGACGCGAACTTCGGCAAGGTCATGGGCTAGCGATATCGCTGATCTGGTTCTCCCACTCCGGATTCGGCGCCAGGAACGCACCGCCCGCGGCGAAGGCCCGCGCGGCGGTGGTGTCACCCAGCAGGCGGGCGGCCAGCCAGGCGGTCGGATAGCCGAGGTAGCCGTAGACACCGGTGGTGCACGGCCAGCCCGCGCTCGCGCAATCCGGTTGGCCCTGTACGTCATTGTGGTTCAGGCCGACCAGCGTGCCCCACGCCTTCGGCACACCGGCGGGCACCGCGTCGTAGAAGGCGCGCAGCGACTGCAATCCGACCACCTGTGGCGGCAGCGTCTGCTCCGACGGCGAGATGACGGTGTCCGCCGAACCGTTCACGAAGAACACCGAACCGGTGGTCATCCGGCTCGGATCGGTGCAGCCGCCGTTGAAACACCAGAACTGCGCCGGGAGTTCGATCGGGATCGCGGTCTTGATCCGCCCGCCGGAATTCAGCATGGCGTTGAGGACGCCCGTGGCTCCCTGCGAGTGCCCCATCGCGCCAACCGCATCCGCGTCCAGCCGGTCGTGGAAAACGCTGCTCGGATCGGCGGCCAGCGCCAGCAGCTTGTCGACCGCCCCGCCGATATCGACGCCGGATCCGGTCATCGAATTCTCGGTGGCGATCACCACGAAGCCCCAGGACGCGAAATGCCGAAGCAGGTAGTCGTATTGGTTCGGATGGGCGTCGGTCCCATCGCCCCAGGTGATGATCGGGTGCCGGAATCCGTTGGCGCCCAGGTTCGCCGGGTACCAGATGTCGTAGGCGGATCCCGTGGAGTCGCAGCAGGCGAACGCCCGTTGCGCCGTCACCGCCCACGGACCGGGTTGCGAATAGGCCGTCTCCACCGTCGATTCCGCGTGGCCCGCGATGGCTGGCACCCCCAACACCATCAGCGCGGCGAGCAGACAACTGCGGATCAACACGGCGCAGCGAGTCATAGCTATTCAGCATAGAAACGACCGGTGCGTTCTCGTCGCAAGATGGCCGGGTAAGCCGTCGAGTTGTCTCCGAAGTCTCGTCCGGTGCAGCCAGTCATCGGTGAAGTTCCTATCGATTGCCGCACGGCTGCCGGGCGATTGTCGTGTGCCGACCACCACGCCGTAGATTGAATCCTTGTGCAGAACGCCTCAGCCACCCCCGATGACCAGCCGGTTCCGGATTCGCAAGCCCCGACCGGTGACCCGAACTACCTGGTCGGCCTCGATCTGAACGGCCGCCGCGTGGTCGTGGTCGGCGGCGGCACGGTGGCGCAGCGGCGGCTCGGACTGCTCATCGCCTCCGGCGCGGACGTGCACGTGATCAGCCGCGAGGTGACCCCCGCGGTCGAGGGCATGGGCACCTCCGGGCAGATCACCATCGAGCTGCGCGCCTACGCCGACGGCGATCTCGACGGCGCCTGGTACGCCATGGCCTGCACCGACGAACCCGAGACCAATGCGGCCGTGGTCGCCGAGGCCACCCGCCGCCGGGTGTTCTGCGTGCGTGCCGACACCGCCCGCCTCGGCACCGCCGTCACCCCGGCCACCGCCCGCTACGACGGCATGACCCTGGGCGTGCTCGCCGGCGGCCAGCACCGCCGCTCGGCCGCGGTGCGCAATGCGCTGCTGGAGGCCCTGCAATCCGGTGTGGTGACCGATGATTCGGCCCCCGTGACCCCCGGCGTCGCGCTGGTGGGCGGCGGCCCCGGCGATCCGGACCTGATCACCGTGCGCGGCCGCCGCCTGCTGGCCCGCGCGAATCTCGTTGTCGCCGACCGGCTCGCGCCGCCGGAGCTGCTCGCCGAGCTGGGACCGGATGTCGAGGTCATCGACGCCGCCAAGATCCCCTACGGCCGGGCCATGGCGCAGGAGCACATCAATGCCGCGCTCATCGAGGGCGCGAAGGCGGGCAAGTTCGTGGTCCGGCTCAAGGGCGGCGACAACTATGTCTTCGGCCGCGGCTACGAGGAGCTCGAGGCCTGCGTCGACGCCGGGATTCCGGTGACGGTGGTGCCGGGCGTCACCAGCGCGATCTCGGTGCCCGCGCTGGCCGGTATTCCGGTCACCCATCGCGGCGTGACCCACGAGTTCGTGGTGGTCAGCGGCCATGTGGCCCCGGATCATCCGGATTCGCTGGTCGATTGGCCCGCGCTGGCCAAGCTGCGCGGCACCATCGTGCTGCTGATGGCGGTCGAGCGCATCGAGAAGTTCGCCGACGCGCTGATGGCCGGAGGCCGTTCACCCGACACCGCGGCCACCGTCATTCAGGAGGGCAGCCTGCGCACCCAGCGCGTTCTGCGCGCTGACCTGGCCACCATCGCCGAACGTGTGCGCGCCGAAGGCATCCGCCCGCCCGCGATCATCGTCATCGGCCCGACCGCCGGATTCACCGCGGGCGCACCCGACATCGAGTGACCGCTACAGTTGCGGGGTGCTCGAGAACCCCGCTGCGACGATGCAGTATCCGGTAACCAAGCGGGCGTTCGGGCTCGCCATTCTCGTCTTGAGCGGGCTGCAGCTGATGGTGGTGCTCGACGGCACCGTCATGATCCTGGCGCTGCCCCGACTACAAGAGCAGCTCGGCCTTTCCAGCGCGGGAAGTGCCTGGACGGTGACCGCCTACGGTCTCCCGTTCGCCGGGCTCATGCTCTTGGGCGGGCGACTCGGCGACTCGTTCGGCCGCAAACGGATGCTGATCCTCGGCGTCACCCTGTTCACCGTGGCCTCCGCGCTGTGCGGCACCGCGCAGAACGAGGCGTGGCTGATCGCGGCCCGCGCCCTGCAGGGCACCGGTGCGGCCATTGCCGCGCCGACCGCGTTCGCCTTGGTCGCCAGCACCTATGCGCCCGGCCCGGCCCGCAATCAGGCGGTGGCCATCTTCGGATCCATGGTCGGCATCGGCTCGGTCGGCGGTCTGGTCATCGGCGGTGCGCTGACCCAGGTCGACTGGCGCTGGATCTTCTGGATCAATGTGCCGATCGGCATCCTCATCGTGTGGGGCGCGATCTACCAGCTGCGCGACACCGCCCACCACCGCATGTCCATGGATGTGCGCGGCGCCATCCTCGGCACCCTGGCCTGCGTCTCGATCGTCTTCGGCGCCACCGAGGGACCCGAAATGGGTTGGGGCTCACCGGTCATCCTGGGCGCGCTGATCGGCGGCTTCGTGCTGCTGCTGGTCTTCATCTTCGCCGAGCGCGATGTGGACAACCCGCTGCTGCCGTGGTCGCTGTTCGACAGCCGCGACCGCGTGATCACCTTCGCCGCCATCTTCCTGGCCTCCGGCGTGCTCGGCGCGACCACCTTCTTCGTCGCCCAGTTCCTGCAGAACGTGTTGCGCTACAGCCCGCTTCAGGCCGGTCTGGCCAGCATCCCGTTTACCCTCGGCGCGGGTGTCGGCACCGCGGTGGCCTCCAAGGCGTGCATGTACATCCGGGCGCGCTGGCTGCTGCTGGCGGCCGCGGCCGTGTTGTCCGCCGCGCTGTATTTCGGCTCCACGCTGGACAGTTCGGCCGATTACTTCCCGACCCTGCTGGTCATGATGTCGATCGTGGGCTTCTGCATCGGCACCGCCATCGTGATCCTGCCGCTGTGCGTGCTGGTCGGCGTGGACATGGCCCATATCGGCCCGCTGTCGGCGGTCGGCCAGATGTTCATGAACATGGGCACACCGTTCGCGGTCGGCGTGCTGAGCCCGGTCGCGCTGTCGCGCACGCTGTCGCTGGACAAGGGCGCGACGGGCAAGGTGAGCGAGATGTCGCAGCATCAGATCGACGCGCTGGGGAGCGGGTACACCCTGGTTCTGCTGGTGTGCGCCATCGGTACCGCGATCATGGGCCTGCTCGCGCTGACCCTGCGCTACACCCCGGCCCAGCTGGCCCAGGCCCAGCACGCGCAGGACGAAGCCCAGAAGAACTAGCTTGCCGGCAACTGCTTGGGCGTCAACACCTGTTGGCCTACACTTGTGGGCATGACTGTGGAGACGGGTCCGCGCCGCTCCGATGCCACCCGCGCCGCGATTCTGCGGGCCGCGCGGCATCGGTTCGCCGAGGACGGCTATCGGAAGGCGACCATCCGGGCCATCGCGGCGGACGCCGGGATCGATCCCTCGATGGTGATGCGGTACTACGGCAACAAGGACGGATTGTTCGACGCCGCACTGGATATCGATCTGGAACTGCCGGATCTGGGTGCGGCGGAGCCGGATTCGCTGGGCGGGCTGGTCGCCGGGCGGTTCCTCGAGCTGTGGGAGCAGCCGCCGACCAGTGACATCCTGCTCACGCTCATGCGTTCGGCGCTGACCGACGAGATGGTGGTCGAACGTACCCAGCGCATCTTCGCCCAGCAGTTGATGCCCGCGGTGCTGCGCTTCGGTGATCCGTCGGACGCGCCGCACCGGGCCGGTCTGATCGCCACGCAGATTCTGGGACTCGCGCTGTGCCGCTACGTATTGCGGCTGCCGCCGGTGGTGGCGTTGACGCAGGAGCAGATCGTCGCCGATATCGGTCCGACCATTCAGCGCTATCTCACGCTCGGCAGCGCATGATTCAAAGCATCGATTGACCCGGCCCGAACCATTCGGCACACTGCCCCGATGGGGAAATCTGTGCACGCGGAGCTGCTCGACCGCTGGACGAAACTGGCCGGGCCGCAAGCACAAGCGGTGGGGGAGGACCTGGTCCGGCGCTACAGCGAGCCGCACCGCCGCTATCACACCGTCGACCACCTGGCCGCCATGCTGACCGTCATCGACGATCTGGCCGCCGACGCCGAGGACCTGGACGCGGTCCGCTACGCCGCCTTCTTCCACGATGCCGTCTACGCCATGGACGGCGGCGATAACGAGGAGGCCAGCGCCCGCCTGGCCGAAACCACCCTGCCCGCACTGGGAATCGAGCCCGAGACCGTAGCGGAGGTGGCGCGCCTGGTCCGCCTCACCGGCGGCCACCACCCGGACCCGGCCGATCGCAACGGCGCGGTGCTCTGCGACGCCGACCTGGCGATCCTGGCGGCCGACGAATCGTCCTATGCCGCATACACCGCCGCCGTCCGGGCGGAATACGCGCACGTCCCCGACGACCTGTTCCGCGCCGGTCGCGCCGCGGTGCTGGCGGCACTGGCCGACCAGCCCAACCTCTTCCGTACGCCGACCGCTCGATCCCGCTACGAATCCGCCGCGCGTGCCAACCTCGCGGCCGAACTGGCTGCTCTCACAAGCGATTAACGCGTCCCGTACTTGTAGGTCTGCTTGCGCAGCTTCAGGTACATCATGATCTCGGCGTGCCGGACCCCGGCGAGTGCGCGAATCCGGTTGGACACCAGGTCGAGGAGGGCTTCGTCGTCGGGGCAGACCGCCTCGCAGAGGATGTCGTAGCGGCCCGCGCAGACCACCACGTAGTTGATCTCCTCGATGGCGGCGAGGGTATCGGCGACGGGCTGCACCGGACCGTCCACGGTGATGGCGATCATGGCCTGCCGGAACAGGCCCACCAGCAGCGGGTCGGTGACCGCCACGATCTGGATGACGCCCGCGTCGGCCAGCTTCTGCACCCGCTGCCGCACCGCGGCCTCGGACAGCCCGACCGTCTTCCCGATGGTGGCGTAGGCCCGCCGCCCGTCCTCCTGGAGTTGGGCGATGATCCGTTTGGAGATGTCGTCGAGGATCGGAGCTCCCCGGCCGGATGTCTGGTCGGTCACGCGCTCATCCTTCCCGATCGAAGCCGCTGGGACTAACGCTCAGCCGCCTCCGGCGTGTATGCACGGGTATGTTGGATCGGAGTCGCCGGGTCCGGCGGTTCTCTGTCCGATAAGGATGATCTCCCGTGAAGTACGTTCCGCGCGCGGTGCTGTTCCTCGGCATACCCGCTCTCCTGTTCGCCCTTCCGTGGTGGCTGCTGGTCTACACCACGCTGTCGGGGCCGTGGTTCTGGCTCGGCACGGCGGTCTTCGCGCTCGGCTATCTGGCCTTGCCCGCCGGGATGCTGCTCGGGCACGGGCCGCGGGAGTCGGACGCGGCGTCGCTGGTGGGCGACACGCTGCTGGGCGTGATGTGGGTGCTGTTCACCTGGTCGGTGATCGGCGCCGTGGTCCGGGGAGTGCTCGCGGTCGCGGGCGTGGACGATCCGGCGCGCTCACGCATCGTGGCGCTCGGCGTGCTGGGCGTCTCGGCCGCGCTGACCGCGTGGGCGATCTACGAGGCGCGGCGGGTGCCGCGCATCCGCACGGTCGATGTCGAAATCCCCGGTCTGGGAGCGGGTTTGGACGGCTTCCGGCTGGTGGTCGTCACCGACACCCATTACGCCGCGACCGATCGGCTGCGCTGGTCGGAGCGGGTGGTCGAGGAGGTCAACGCGCAGCGTCCCGATATCGCCTGCCACGCGGGCGATCTCGCCGACGGTTCGGTGGTCAAGCGCCGGGCGCAGGTCGATCCGCTGGGCAAGGTCGAGTCGGAGTACGGGCGCTTCTACATCACCGGCAATCACGAGTACTTCGGCGATGCCCCGGGCTGGATCGAGCACATGTCCGGCCTGGGCTGGCAGCCGCTGCGCAATCAGCACGAGGTCATCACCCGCAATGGCGACAGTCTCGTCCTGGCGGGCATCGACGACCCGACCGGCGCGGCCCTGTCCGGCCACGGCCCGGATATCACCAAGGCGCTGGCCGGGGCCGACCCGTCCTTGCCGGTGATCCTGCTGGCGCATCAGCCCAAACAGGTCACCGATGCGGTGTCCGCCGGTGTGGCACTGCAGATTTCGGGTCATACCCACGGCGGTCAGATCTGGCCGTTCCGCTATCTGGTCCGCCTGGATCAGCCGGTGGTCGCGGGCCTGTCCCGTCACGGCGAGCGCACCCAGCTCTACACCAGCCGCGGCACCGGCTTCTGGGGCCCGCAGCTTCGCCTGTTCGCGCCCAGCGAGATCACCGTTCTGATCCTGCATCCCGCTAGCTGACCGCCGATTGGCGCATGCGCGCGGCGGTTTCGGACAGATCCCCGCGCGGATGTGCCACTCGGCGAATGGTTTCGGCGTAGGCGGCGGGGTGGGTGAGGTTGCCGTTGTGGCCGCCGGGGAATTCGGTGAGCTCCACGCCGAGCAGCTCGGAGAGTTCGATGGCGCAGTGACGGTCGAACACCTGGGTGGGTGTGCGGCGGCCGACGCCGGGCAGGATCCGGGTCGTGGTGCGCGTCAGCCGGGCGACATCGACCCAGTCCTCGCGCACGGCCGTGAAGTCCTGCTCGATGAAATAGGTGAAATTGCGCGCCCTTTCGGGAGTGAGCGGCGGCAGCTGCACGCCCGGCTCGGTCTCCTGATCGGCCGGATTGATGCCCAGCGTCCTGGCCATCGGGGCCAGCGCGGCCTGCCAGCCCTCGGCGCGGCACACCTGCTGGCAGTGCTCGAGTTCGCGCATGTGGTGGGCGCGGTCGGTGGCGGCGAGCAGCCACGGCGAGACCGGCTCGTGGGCGATGAGGGTGTGTACCTGCTCGGGATGCGTTGTGGCCAGGTGCAATCCGATGGACGCGCCCATGCTGCAGCCGACCATGAGCACCGGCTCATCGGTTACCGCGGCCAGTAGCCGGTGCACGTCGTCGGCATGGTCGGCGATGCTCGGCCGCCGGTTCGTGTCGTGAATCACGCTGCGCGACAAGCCCCGTCGGTCGTAGGTGACGACGGTGAACTCGTGCTCCAGGTTTCGCACCAGGGCCTCGCTGCGGCCCGCATCGCCCTCGCCGCTCTGGGAAAGCAGCAGCATCGGTCCGGTACCGCGGATTTCGTAGTAGAGCTCCGCGCCGTCGACGGGGAGGGTGGCGTTCTCGATCGTGGTCATGACGCCAACCATAATCCATCAATTCTGATGTATCAAGAGTGATGTATCTGAAGTGATGTATCGTCACGGGTATGAACGGAGTCGAGCTGTTCCTGCTGGGGCGCGCGCTGATGAAGATCGGCGAACAGGCGCTGCCCGACACCGGCGCGCGCACCGGAAACCGCGCTGTCCTGGTCGTGCTCAGCGATGTCCTGGAACATCCGGGCACCACGATCAGCGAGGTCGCCGCGCGCACCGGCCTGCCGCAGAGTGCGGTGTCGGGGGCGGTGGCGCGGTTGCGCGAGTCCGGTTCGCTTGTGGCGGAGAAGGATCCGCGGGACGCCCGGCGCACCCTGCTGGAGCCCGCGCGTGAACTCTCCGGCCGGGTGGCCGAAGTCCGCGCCACCACCATCGACGATGCCGTCGCCGCGGCCGTGGGCGGCGACGATCCCGCCGCCGTCGAAGAGGTTGTCGAGGCGCTGAAACTACTGTCTCAGCGCCTCGGTGTCCGGCCGTGAAACCTCAGCTGTCGAAGCCCAATCCGGTGTAGTCCAGCGTCTTCAACCACAGATTCCGGCGACCCTGATGCGCGTCGGCGCGGGCCAGCGACCAGCGGGTGAGGTGAATTCCGGCCGAGCGCAACGGTTCCGGCGGCAACGGCAGCGGCCGTGACCGAACCATCCGCAGCCGGGTGCGCTCGGTGTCGAGCCCCCAGAGCCGGTCCAGCATGACCTCCGCGCCGAACCGGGTCGCGCCCACGCCGAGTCCGGTGTACCCGGCGGCGTAGACGAGCTTGCCCTTGTACGCCGAACCGAAGAAGGCGCAGAAACGCCCGCAGGTGTCGATGACACCGCCCCAGCGGTGGGTGAAGCGCAGGCCGTCGAGTTGCGGGAAGGTCTGGAAGAAGTGCCGCGCCAGGGTTTCGAAGGTGGCCTCGTTGTACTCCAGGGTCGGGGCGATGCGATTGCCGAAGTGGTAGATGGCGTCGTAGCCGCCGAAGAGAATCCGGTTGTCGCTGGTCAGCCGGTAGTAGTGGAAACGGTAGGAGGCGTCGCCCAAGCCCATGCGGGTGTGCCAGCCGATGCTGTCGAGCTGTTCGGCGCTGAGCGGTTCGGTCATGAGCGCGTAGTCGTAGACCGGCACCACATGCCGTGACACCTTCGGCAGCGGCCCCGCGAAAGCGCTGGTGCACAACGCGACCCGGGGCGTGCGCACCTCGCCGTGCGGTGTGTGCAGGGTCAGGGTGCCGCCGTAGGATTTCGAAATCCGTTGTACGGGTGTGCCTTCGTAGATGCGCACCCCGGCTTCCATGCAGGCCCTGCGCAATCCCCACGCCAGCCGCGCCGGGTCCAGCATGGCCACCCCGTCGCGATCCCACCACCCGCCCAGATAGGTGGGGGAGTGCACCATCCCCTGCACCTGGGCCGCATCCAGCAATTCGGTGCGGTAGCCCAGGGATTCGGCCGCGTCATGGCTCTCGCGCAGCCAGTCGATCTCGTGCGGGGCGGTGGCGACCTCCATCTCCCCGGTGCGTTCGAAATCGCAGTCGATGCGGTAGCGCCGGATGGCCTGCTCGATCTCGTCGAGGTTGGCGCGGCCGAGCCGTTCCAGCTCGGCGATCTCGTCGGGGAATCGCTCCATTCCGTTGGCGAGGCCGTGGGTGAGGCTGGCGGAACAGAATCCGCCATTGCGGCCCGAGGCCGCGTGCCCGCAGAGCCCGGATTCCAGCAGCACCACATCGGTGCCGGGATCGCGTTCCTTGGCCAGCAGGGCGGTCCACAGTCCGCTGTATCCGCCGCCGATGACGGCCAGATCCGCGTCGGTCGCGGTGGTCAGCGGGTCCGTGGGGGCCGGCCGCTCGGGCCGGTCGGTCCAGTACGGCGTCGGCGCTGCCTCGTGCAGTGCCGACGCCCACAGTTTGCTTCCTTTGGCCGACATGGCCGATCAACTCCTTCTTTCTCGGGCATATAGATATGCGGAAACCCCGTCCGGGTATGCCAAAAGACCGCCGGTCGGTCCGCGTGAACGGACGACCGGCGGTCGGGGACGGGGTCAGCTGGTGGCGGCGCGATCGTCGCAGCGGCGGCGCATGCGCAGCTGCCCGGCGATATTCATGGCTGCGTGTCGCAGCCTCGGGTTCAACCCGGCGGTGCGGGTTTCCACGGTCGACCACCTCAGAACGTGACGTGTGCGGTGAGAATAACCCACCTCGAGGTGGAATGTCGGAAGCGGCGAATACCGTGTCGCCGCCGTTACTCGGCCCGGAAGATCACCTCGTGCCAGGGCTTGCGCGCCTCCGCCGTGATATCGGACATCACGTGCTTGATATTCGTGTACTCCTCGAATGCGTACGCGGACATGTCCTTTCCGAACCCGGAGGACTTGTATCCGCCGTGCGGCATTTCACTGATGATCGGAATGTGGTCGTTGATCCACACGCAGCCCGCCTGGATTTCGCGAGCCGCCCGCTGGGTCCGGAAAACGCTGCGTGACCAGGCCGAGGCGGCGAGCCCGTAGGGCGTGTCATTGGCCAGGGCGATGGCCTCGTCGTCGGTGTCGAAGGGCAGCACGACCAGCACCGGGCCGAAGATCTCCTGCTGCACGATCTCCGAGGACTGGGCCGCGCCGGTGATCAGGGTCGGTTCGTAGTAGGCGCCCGCCTCCGGGGTGTGGTCCGGAATGCGGCCGCCGCGCACGATTTTCGCGCCGGATTCGCGGGCGCGCTCGACCATGCCGCTCACCTTGTCCCGGTGTTTGCGGGAAATGAGCGAGCCCATATCGGTTTCCGGGTCCTCGACCGGACCGAGCCGAACCTGATCCATGAGATCGGCGACCCGGCCCACGAATTCCTCGAACAGCGGCCGCTGCACATAGGCGCGGGTGGCGGCGGTGCAATCCTGGCCGACATTGATGAGCGCGCCCGCGACCGCACCACGCGCGGCGGCCTCCAGATCGGCGTCGTCGAACACCACGAACGGGGCCTTGCCGCCCAGTTCGAGATGGACCCGCTTGACCGCGCCGGCGGCGGTCGCGGCCACCTGCTTGCCGACGGCGGTCGAGCCGGTGAACGAAACCATGGCCACCGCAGGGTGTTCCACCAGCGGCTGGCCCGCTTCGAGGCCGGTGCCGGTGAGGACATTGATGACGCCCGGCGGTACGCCCGCCTCCGTGGCCGCCTCTGCGAAGATCAGGGAGGAGAGCGGGGTCAGCTCGGAAGGCTTGAGCACCACCGTGTTTCCGGCCGCGATGGCGGGCAGGATCTTCCAGGCCGCCATCTGCAGCGGGTAGTTCCAGGGCGAGATGGAGCCGATCACGCCGATCGGCTCGCGGCGGATCGAGGAGGTGTGGTCGCCGGAGTACTCGGCCGACGCCTTGCCGTCGAGATGCCGTGCGGCGCCGGCGAAGAAGGCGGTGTTGTCGATGGTGCCGGGGACGTCGAATTCGCTGGAGAGCCGAATCGGCTTGCCCGCGTTGAGGCTTTCGACCGACGCCAGCTCCTCGGCGCGGGTCTTCAGGATCCGCGCCCATTCGTGCATGATGTCCGATCGCGCGCCCGGCGTGAGCCCGGCCCAGCCCGGGAAGGCCTCCCGGGCCGCCGTCACGGCCGCCTCCACATCGGCGGCGTTCGCGCCCGGACCGGAGGCGATCTCCGCTCCGGTGGCGGGCGCGACGACCGACAGCGGCGCACCCGACCCGGATCGCCTTGTGCCATTGATGAATTGCAATTCTTGGGGATGCACCGCGCTCCTAGCTTGTCGAGATCACCGAGGTCACCGGGTCACACAGTATGACTGTCGGCGACGGTGAGCGCCTGGTCGAGAATCGCGAGACCTTCCTTGGCCTCGGCCTCGGAGATGGTGCACGGCGGCACCACGTGCAGGCGGTTGAAGTTCACGAACAGCAGTAGACCGGCGGCCTTGGCGGCGGCGACGGCCTCGGTCATGGCCGGGCTGCTGCCGCCGTAGGGCGCCAGGGGCTCGCGGGTCGCGCGGTCGGCGACCAGTTCGACGGCCCAGAACACGCCCAGGCCGCGGACCTCGCCGACGCTGGGATGGCGTTCGGCCAATTCGCGCAGGCCGGGGCCGAGCACGCGTTCGCCCATATCGGCGGCGTTCTCGACAATGCGCTCCTCGGTCATGGCATTGATGGTCGCGACGGCGGCCGCCGTGGCCAGCGGATGACCGGAGTAGGTGAGCCCGCCCGGATACGGGCGGTCATCGAAGGTCGCGGCGATATGCGGCGCGATGGCCACGCCGCCGAGCGGCACATAGCCGGAGTTGACGCCCTTGGCGAAGGTGATCAGATCGGGCACGACGTCGAAATGCTCGATGGCGAACCATTTTCCGGTGCGCCCGAACCCTGCCATCACCTCGTCGGCGATGAACACGATCCCGTACCGGTCGCACAGTTCACGCACTCCGGCCAGGTAACCCGGTGGCGGAACCATGATTCCGGCCGTCCCCGGCACCGACTCCAGGATGATGGCCGCGATGGTGCTCGGCCCCTCGAACACGATGGTCTGCTCGAGGTGCTGCAGCGCCCGCTCGGTCTCCTCGGCCTCGGTGGTCGAGTGGAACTGGGAGCAGTACAGGAACGGCCCGAAGAAGTGCACGACCCCGGCATTGCCGTGGTCATTGGGCCAGCGCCGGGGGTCGCCGGTGAGGTTGACCGCGGTCTCGGTGCCGCCGTGATACGAGCGGTAGCGCGAGAGCACCTTGTACCGGCCGGTGTGCAGCCGTGCCATGCGCACCGCGTGCTCGACGGCGTCCGCGCCGCCATTGGTGAAGAAGATCTTGTTCAGCTCACCGGGGGTGCGCTCGGCGATCAGCCGTGCCGCCTCCGAGCGGGCGTCGTTCACGAACGCCGGGCCGATGGTGCACAGCGTGGCGGCCTGCTCCTGGATGGCGGCCACCACCTTCGGATGCTGGTGCCCGATATTGGTGTTCACCATCTGCGAGGAGAAGTCCAGCAGGCGGTTGCCGTCGCCGTCCCAGACGTAGCAGCCCTGGGCGGCGGTGATCGTCATGGGGTTCAGCGACTTCTGGGCGGACCAGGAGTGGAAGACGTGCGCACGATCCAATTCGTAGGCGCGGGCGGCCTTGTCGCGGGCCGTCTCGGGGGTGAGGCCATTGGGCAGAGTCATCGCATGTCCTTTGAGTTGGTTGGCCTCGGGTCAGTGGTTCTGCGGGAAGCCGAGATTCAGCCCGCCGTGGCTGGGATCCAGCCAGCGGGTGGTGACGGCCTTGGTGCGGGTGAAGAAGTGCACGCCGTCGGTGCCGTGCGCATGCGAATCGCCGAACAGGGAGTTCTTCCAGCCGCCGAAGCTGTAGTAGGCCATGGGTACCGGGATCGGCACATTGATCCCGACCATGCCCACCTCGACCTCGTTGTGGAAGCGCCGGGCCGCGCCGCCGTCATTGGTGAACAGCGCGGTGCCGTTGCCGTAGGGGTTGGAGTTGATCAGGGCCAGCGCCTCGTCGTAGCTGTCCACGCGGACCACCGAGAGCACCGGGCCGAAGATCTCGTCGGTGTAGACGCTCATCTCGGGGGTGACGTGGTCGAGAATGGTTGGGCCGAGCCAGAATCCGTCGGCCTCGCCCTCGGGAGCCACGGCGCGGCCGTCGAGAACGACGGTGGCTCCGGCGGATTCGCCCGCCGCGATGTAGGAGGCCACCTTGTCGCGGTGCGCTTCGGTGACCAGCGGGCCCATATCGGTGCCGCGGGTGCCGTCGCCGGTGCGAATGGTCTTGGCGCGCTGATCGATTCGCGCCACCAGGTCGTCGGCGATGGAGCCGACCGCCACCAGTGCGCTGATCGCCATGCAGCGCTCCCCGGCCGAGCCGAAGCCCGCGTTCACCGCGGCGTCGGCAGCCAGATCCAGGTCCGCGTCGGGCAGCACCACCATGTGGTTCTTGGCCCCGCCCAGCGCCTGCACCCGCTTGCCACCGGCGGTGCCGCGCTCGTAGACGTACTTGGCGATCGGCGTGGATCCGACGAACGAAACCGCCTTGATCGCAGGGTTTTCCAGCAGCTCGTCCACCGCCACCTTGTCTCCCTGCACGACGTTGAACACGCCGTCGGGCAGTCCGGCCTCCTGCCACAGCTCCGCCATCCACAGCGACGCCGACGGGTCCTTCTCGCTCGGCTTGAGCACCACGGTGTTCCCGGCCGCGATGGCGAGCGGGAAGAACCACATGGGCACCATGGCCGGGAAGTTGAACGGCGAGATGATCGCCACCGGGCCCAGCGCCTGGCGCACCGAGAAGATGTCGACCTTGGTGGAGGCGTTCTCGGTGTAGCCGCCCTTGAGCAGATGCGGGATGCCGCAGGCGAATTCGACGATCTCGAGGCCGCGCGTCACCTCGCCCAGGGCGTCGGAGAGCACCTTGCCGTGCTCGCTGGTGATGATCGCCGCCAGCTCCTCCTTGCGCTCGTTGAGCAGCTCGCGGAACCGGAACAGCACCTGGGTGCGCTTGGCCAGCGAGGCGTCGCGCCAGGCCGGGAAGGCCGCCGCGGCGGCGTCGATCACGGTGCGCACGTCGGCCGCGGAGGCCAGGGCGACCTGTCCGGTGACCACACCGGTGGCGGGATTGGTGACGGGTGCGGTCGCCGTGCTGGAACCGGCGAAGGGCTTGCCGTCGAGCCAATGTGCGATGGTCTGCATGTCTCCTCGATTCCCTGAATGCTCCTGATCCGTCGGCCGCCCGAACTTCGGTGGGCGCCGCGGATCGTTCGTCCCTACTCTGCGCTATTACCGGCCGGTTCGCTCCCGACATTCTGTGCGTGATTTCGCGATTCGTTTTACGATTCGTCGGTGCTCCTCACCGTTGCCGACGTCGTAGCCATGCCGGTCGTGCGGGCCGGCGAACCCGAGATCATGGGCGGCGGCCCGCTGGACCGGCCGGTGCGCTGGGTGCACGTCAGCGAGCTCGCCGACGTCGCCAAGCTGCTGGTCGGCCGGGAACTGATTCTCACCACCGGGCAGGCGCTGGCCGGTAGCGACGCGGCGACCGTCGCGTATCTGGAATCGCTGGCCGCCGCCGGGGTTTCGGGGCTGGTCGTCGAATTGGGCACCTACCTGCGGGAACTGCCGAAGGTCGTGGTCGAGACGGCCGACCGGATCGGGCTGCCCGTGGTGGTGCTGCACCGGGTGGTGCGGTTCGTGGAGATCACCGAGGCGGTGCACCGGGTGATCGTGGCCGACCAGTACGACGAACTGGAATTCGCCCGCACCGTGCACGAGACCTTCACCGACCTGAGCGTGCGCCGCGCCTCCCTCGCCGAAATCGTGAAGACCGCTGCTGGGATGCTGGACGCCTCGGTCGTGCTCGAGGACCTCACCCATCGCGTGCTGGCTCTGACCGCCCGGCACACCAGCACCCCGGCCTTGCTCGAGCATTGGGAATCGCTGTCCCGTCTGCTGCCCGACACCGACCCGAATGTCGTTCCGGTGGGCCCGCATACACAGCGCTGGGGTCGGTTGCTTTTGCGCTCGAACCGGGTGCCGACGGCCCGCGCCCGCATGGTGCTCGAACGCGCCGCCCAGACGCTCACCCTGCACCGCATGATCGAACGCGACCGCTTCGGCCTGCACCGCCAGGCCCAGACCGGCCTCATCGACGACATGGTCAACGGCCGCCTCACCGACGAACGCGACGCGGTCGCACTCGCCGCCGCCCTCGGCCTGGCCCGCCGCGCCCGATACGTCCCCCTCGCCATCGACGTCACCGCGGCCGCCACTGAAACATTCGAACGCGCGGATCCGGTAGCGCAGCAACGCCACACCGCCGCCCTCCTCGACGCCACCCTCCACGGCGTCGCGCTCGCCAAGGCCACCGCCCTCGCCGCCCCCGACCACGGCACCCGGGTCACCCTGATCCTGGCCGTCTCCCGCAGCGGCGACCTGGACAAGGCCCTGACGACCATCTGCTCCACCATCCTCGCCGAAGTCCGCCGCGTCCCCGGCGTCGAGCACGCGGTCATCGGCGTAGGCGCCGAATCCGACTCCCTCCTCGACACCGCCCGCGAACTCGCCCAGGCAGCCCACGTAGCCGAAGTGGCCCTCTCCCTCACGGCCTCCACCCCCCGCCCCTTCTACCGCAGCGGCGACATCCGCCTCCGCGGCCTCCTCTCCCTCATCCGCGACGAACCAGGCGTCCAACGCTTCGCCGAAACCGAACTCTCCGCCCTCCTCCGCCACGACATCCGCAACGCCACCGACCTAACCCGCACCCTCCGCCAATTCCTCGACCTGGCAGGCAACAAAACCGAACTGGCCAAACGCCTCAACATCTCCCGCCCCACCCTCTACGACCGCCTCTCCCGCATAGAACGAATCCTCGACCTAGACCTAGACAACGGCGAAACCCGAACCTCCCTCCACACCGCCCTCCTAATCCGAGACCTAG
>NZ_BAAFGR010000144.1:0-21000 GCF_041154655.1 Nocardia sp. JMUB6875 | reverse complement strand
CCCGCCACCTCATCCTCCACCGATCTCGACCGCGAGATCGAAACAGAAGCGCCGAGCCGGGATCAAACAACCGATCGCTCGGCGAGCCACAACCCGCGGTTGTCCGCCGGTCGATTGCGGAATATCTGTCGGACCCGGGTGCTTGGATGGGGGCATGACGAGCGCTGACTTGCTGGTGGATGCCTTCGGACGAATCAAGGAGAACGTGCACGGCGCGGTAGCCGACCTGACCCAGGAGGAGCTGGGCACCCGCCTGGACCCCGGCGCCAACTCGATCGCCTGGCTGATCTGGCACCTGACCCGAGTCCAGGACGACCACATCGCCGACGTCGCCGACCTCCCCCAGGTCTGGACCGCCGCCGGCTGGTCCAAACGCTTCGACCTCCCCTTCGACGACTCCGCCACCGGCTACGGCCAGTCCCCCGCCGACGTAGCCGCCCTCGCCGCCGTCCCCGCCGACCTCCTCCTCGGCTACTACGACGCCGTCCACGCCCAAACCCTCACCTACGTCTCCACGCTCACCGACCCCGACCTCCCCCGCGTGGTCGACACCCGCTGGAATCCCCCCGTCACCCTGGGCGTCCGCCTCATCAGCGTCATCGACGACGACATCCAGCACTCCGGCCAAGCCGCCTTCATCCGCGGAGTTCTCTTGCGCCGCCGCTGATCTCGGCCCAGCCGCGGTCTAGCGCTCCCACTCGTAGGTGATGCCGGTGAGTTTTTCGCTGAGGCGCCAGAGGCGGCGGGCCTCGAGGCGGCTGTAGGCGACGGGGTTGCGGAGGGTGCGGCGGGGGTAGCCGAAGGCTTCGAAAGCCGGGCCTATGTAGGAGTTTCCGGCGAGATTGGGCATGGTCGCGCCGTAGAGCTGCGGTAGCGCGCCCAGCTCGTCGGACTGGGCGACGGAGAACAGCAGGCGCTGCTGCAATGCGGCGAGGCGGCCGCCGACGCCGCCCTCGGGGTCGGAGTCGTAAAGGTTGGTGGCCGACAGGCCCGGGTGCGCCGCCACGGCGGTGAGGTGGCTACCCGCCGCCTTGGCCCGGCGTTGCAGCTCCGCGGTGAAGAGCAGGTTTGCCAGTTTGGATTGACTGTAGGCGAGCCAACGGCTGTAGACGACACGCCAATTCGGGTCGAACCAGTTGATCAGGCCGCCCCAGGCCGCGATGGAGGAGACGGTGACAACGCGGGGGTCGGGGGCGCGGAGTAGACCCGGTAGGAGCAAGCCGGTCAACGCGTAGTGGCCCAGGTGGTTGGTGCCGAACTGGGCGTCGAAGCCGTCGGCGGTGCGCTCGTGGCGGGGCAGGGCCATGACACCGGCATTGTTGACCAGGATGTCGATCGGGGTTTCGCGCACGTCGAGGTGGTCGGCGGCGCGGCGGATGGAGGTCAGGTCGGCCAGATCCAGCGGCAGCACTTCGGGTTTGGGGCCGGTGGCGGCATCGCTCACCTGCTGTAGCGCGGTGGCGGCCTTGATTTCGTTGCGGCAGGCCAGCAGTACGTGGGCGCCCTTGGCGGCCAGTGCTTCCGCGGTGCGCAGGCCCAGACCGCTATTGGCCCCGGTCACTACGGCGGTCTTGCCGGTCTGGTCCGGAATGTCGGCCGCGGTCCAGCGGCGGGCGAACAGCGGCGGCGCCTCGGTCATGCGGTCGTTCCCCTCGCTAGAATTTCCGTCTCAGACAATGTACCCGGTCGTGTTAGGCTGCGACAGTGTTCATCGCCTGGCTCGCACCCGAACTCCGCCGGCTCGGAAAATTCATTGTCGCCGAACTCGCCCGCGGCGCATTCGTTCTCGCCGCACTGGGATTCGCGGCGATCGCCGCCCTCGGCGGCGCGGTCTATTTCCTCAATTTCCTGACCGAGGCGCTCGCCCAGTGGATGCCGCACTGGGCCGCCCTGCTGACCACCGCCGCCACACTGCTCATTCCCGCCGGTCTCGCCGCGCTACTGGCCCTGTGGCAGTTCTCGCGCATGCGCACCGTCCGTTCCCTGACACGAACCACGTCCCGACTCTATTCTGTCTGGGACAATTCAGTGAAGGGGACCGTTCAATGCTCACCAACATCATCATCGTCCTAGCCGTCCTGCTCGTCCTCGGCGCGCTCGCCGCGGGCGTGGCCGCGCTCGTCCTGCGCGGCTGGGCCAAGGGGGTGCTGGCCGGCGGCGGCTTCTCGGTCCGCCCGCTGACCGCCGAACAGCTCGACCCCTTCCTCACCGACGCCACCTTCGCCGTCACCGTCCGCCGCGAATTCCCCTTCCCGCCGCACAAGGTCTGGGATGCCCTGCAACTCAATGGCACCTTCTCCTGGATTCCATTGGTCAACGGCATCCGCTACCGCGACGACTATCGCCGCGAGGGCGCCTCGCGCAGCTTCGACGGATTCCTGTTCGCCTGCGAGGAAAAAATCGTCACCATGGCGCAGCACGCGCGACTGTCGGTTACCGGAACAAGAATCTCGATACCCTTCGCCATCGATGCCTTCGCACAGGACTACAAGCTCGCGGAAACCGCGGGCGGCACCGCCCTGACCTGGACCATCGCCTTCCGCCCGCGACTGCTGACCTTCCTCCCGCTGCGCTGGGCGGCCCCCTTCGTCAAACCTTTCCTGTCGCTGGGAATCCGCGGATTGGCAGCACGCATCTGAGTGTCGTTCTGCTCCAGAACGATTTCCGGGCTAGCCTCGCAGGCGCTCGTGAATTCTCTGCAGGACATGCCAATTGGTCGCAAAGGATACGAAAAGTGAATAGCCTGGCAGACTTCTCCACTCGCAACGGCGGATTCCGCAATGTCGTGGTCACCGCGGTCGAGATGACCACCTCGATCGCCCCCGACACGGAGGGCACCTGGCAGGGACTGCTGTCCGGGGCCAGCGGCATCGCCACCCTCACCGATCCGGAAATCACCAAGCTGAACCTGCCCGTCACCATCGGCGGCAAACTCGCGGCCGACCCGACCGACGAGCTGGATCGAATCAAGAAGCGCCGCATGTGTTACGTGCAGCAGATGTCGTATGTCATGGGAAGACGCCTGTGGGCCACCGCCGGTAGCCCCGAGGTCGACAAGGACCGCCTGGGCGTGTGCATCGGCACCGGCCTCGGCGGCGCGGACACCATCGTCGACGCCAATGACGCCATGCGCGATCACGGCTACCGCAAGGTGTCGCCGTTCGCGGTGCCCATGTCCATGCCCAACGGCGTCTCCGGCGTGGTCGGCCTGGATATCGGGGCGCGCGCCAGCCTGGTCACGCCGGTGTCGGCGTGCGCGTCGGGCAATGAGGCGCTGGTGCACGCCTGGCGCTCCATTGTGCTCGGCGAGGCCGACATGATCGTGGCAGGCGGCGTCGAGGGCTACATCAATCCCGTTGCCATTGCCGGATTCTCCATGGCACGCGCCCTGAGCACCCGCCTGGACGAGCCCGAACGCGCCTCCCGCCCGTTCGACCGGGACCGTGACGGCTTCGTCTTCGGCGAGGCCGCGGCGCTGCTGCTGGTCGAGGCCGAGGACCACGCCCTGGCCCGCGGCGCCAAGCCGCTGGCCCGACTACTCGGCGCGGGCCTGACCGCCGACGGCTACCACATGGTCGCCCCCGATCCGGAGGGTCTGGGCTGCGCCCGCGCCATGCGCCGCGCCATCCAGTCCGCCGGTGTCAGCGCCGCCGAGGTCGACCACGTCAACGCGCACGCCACCGGCACCAGCATCGGAGATCTGGCCGAGGCCAAGGGCATTGCCGCCGCGGTCGGCACCCACCCGTCGGTGTACGCGCCGAAATCCGCGCTGGGCCATTCGGTGGGCGCGGTCGGCGCGCTCGAGGCCATCATCTCCGTGCTCACCCTGCGCGATCAGGTGATTCCGCCGACGCTGAACCTCGAAAACCAGGACCCCGAGGTCGATCTCGACGTGGTGCACACCAAACCCCGCCACACCGATGTCGAATTCGCGCTGAACAACTCCTTCGGCTTCGGCGGCCACAACGCGGCGGTCCTGTTCGGCCGCTACTGACGGCCGTCCAGCCGCGCGGTCAGATAGTCGTCGAGGCGGGCCAGGACGCGGGTGCGCAGGCCGGTGAGCTTGTCCGGCTTGAACACCCGCGCCGCCAGGCGCGCACCGCCCGGCGAGACCCGGGTGGCGAGATGCAGGGCGCGCGCCTCGATGGGCGTCGGCACCACCGCCGGATTTCGCGCCGCGACCTGAACGATCGTGCGCGCCACGCTCTCCGCGGAATCCGGCGCCGGACACACCGCGGTCACCCCCACCCGCGTCCCCGCGAACTCCAATCGCAATCCCTCGGTGAGCATTTGCGCCGCGGCCGTGCTGGCGCAGTACGCCGTGCTCAGCGGAATCGGCAGGAACGCCGCCACCGAGGTCACATTGATGATGCGCCCGCCGCGCCCGGAGTCGATCATCTGCCGCCCGAAATGCGTGCAGCCGTGCACCAATCCCCACACGTTCACGCCCATCAGCCGATCCCAGTCCTCGAGCGAGTGTTCGAGAAACGGCCCGGCCGTGGTGTATCGGGCACTGTTGACCAGCACGTTCGGCGTCCCGAAGGCGGCGCGCACATCCTCGGCGAAGCTCTCCATCGCCACCGCGTCGGCCACATCCACCGCGAACGGCGCGGCCTCGCCGCCGAATTCCTCGATGCTCTCCACGGTTTGGACCGCCCGGTCCTTGTCCAGGTCCGCGACGACGACCACGGCCCGCTTGCGCGCGAAGCGCTGGGCCACCGCGCGGCCGATGCCGCCACCGGCACCGGTAACGACGACAACCTCGTTTTCGAAGCCTGTCATGAGGTTCCTCTGATTTCCGCTGCTGCGGAGCTGGCTCTGGAAAAAACACCGTGGGTGGCGTCTACTGTCCCAGACAGTATATACTCACGCTTCTCCACCGGAGGAGCAGAATGCAGCGCCTGATACAAAAACCCTTCCGCCCCCAGCTCGCGGTGGTGACCGGGGCGGGCAGCGGCATCGGCCGGGGCACCGCCAAGGCACTCGCGGCCCGCGGGGCCGAAGTGGTGGTCGCCGACATCAACTTCGCGACCGCGAAAGACACGGTGTCACTGATCCGTTCGGCCGGCGGCTCGGCCTACCCCTACGCCGTCGATGTCGGCGACCCCCTGGCCCTCGAGACCTTCGCCGACTACGTCGCTACCCAGCACGGCGTCCCCGATGTCGTGGTCAACAATGCCGGAATCGTGGTCGGCGGCCCCTTCTTCGACATCCGGCCCGCCGACCTGCACCGCATCGCCGAGGTGAACCTCACCGCGATCGTGCACGGCTGCAGGCTGTTCGGCGCGCAGATGGCCGCGCGCGGCCGCGGCGGGCACCTGGTCAATGTCTCCTCCATCGCGGCCTTCACCCCGATGCGCCTGGGCACGCCGTACGCCTTCACCGCGGCGGCCGTGAAGCATTTCAGCGAAACCCTGCGCACCGAACTGACTTCCGAGCGCATCGGCGTGACCGTCGTGTGTCCCGGCCTGATCGCCACCAATCTGGCCGCCACCGCGACCCTCGCCACCCTCAGCGCCGAACAGGTCGCCATCACCCGGCAGATCGTGGTGAAGGGCATGACACTGCTGGGCATGCACCCGGACAAGGCGGGCCGCAAGATCGTGGCCGCGGTCGAGCGCAATCGCGCGATCCTGCCGCTGCGCCTGGAATCGTGGCTGGCCTACCGGCTTACGCGCGCGTTCCCCCGCACCAGCCGCACCCTCATGCGGGCGGTCAGCGGACCCGAGGTAGAGCAGGTCGTGCGGTTCGTCATCGACCACCCCGGTTTCCTCGGCGTGGCCCGGGAAGCGGCCGAGATAATGCCCCAACGTCGCGGTCTCCAAACGTATTGGGAGCCGCCGGAATACGATGACCCTCCAGCACCACCGATTCCACTGAGGAGATAACCCGATGAGCGATCAGCCACCAGCCGAACCACCGACCCGGAGCGCCCGGGTGATCCTGGCCTTCATGGCGATCGCTGTCATCACCGCGCTGGTCACGGCCGCCATGGTGGCCGCCGGCTAACGACCACCACCACGGCTCAGGCGGCTTCGCCCTCCACGGCATACCCCGGCAGCCACTGCTCGACCAGCCCCAGGAACGGCCCCTCGGCATCCAATTGCGCGCAGACTCCGATGATTCCGCCGAGTACCCGGCCCAGCATCACCAGATCCGGGAGTTCGGGCGGGACGCGGACGGCGAAGGTGTTGTTGACGGACATGTTCTTCATGTCCATGGAGCGGGTCATGTGCTCCTGCAGCATGCGCCGGGTGATGTGCACGGTGTCGCCCTGGAATTCGGCGACGATGGGCGCGACCACGTTCTTGATCGGCTCCAGGTCGAGGTCGTGGCCCGGCCGCACGAAACCGTTGGCGCGCAAGGCTTCCAGCAGGCGGTCGTAGTCCCCGGCCATGCCGAGGCGGGCCAGCTCGCCCACCACCGGCGGCAGCCCGTCGGGCAGCGCGACGGTCGCCCCGAAGTCGAGAATCCCCAGCCGCCCGTCGGGCAGCAGCTGATAGTTCCCCGGATGCGGATCGCAGTGCAGGAATCCGACCCGCTGCGGGCTGCTCAACCCGAACTCCGCCAGCAGCAGTCCGGCCCGATTGCGTTGCTCCACCGTGCCTTCGGCGATGATGCGGTTCAGCGGCACCGCGTCCATCCACTCGGTGACCATCACCTTCGGCGCGCTGGCGATCACCTTCGGCACGAAGAACCGCGCGTCGTCGGCGAAGGCCTTGGCGAAGCGGCGCTGGTGGTCGGCCTCGATGCGATAGTCGAGCTCATCGGCCGTGCGCGCCACGAATTCGTCGATCAGCGCCCGCACATCCACCCCGGGCATGAACACGCCGAACGTCCCCGTGAGCATCTGCAGCATTTTGAGATCCGACATCAACGCCACATCCGCGCCCGGGTACTGGATCTTGACCGCGACCACGCGGCCGTCCTTCCACACCGCGCGATGCACCTGCCCGATGCTGGCCGCGGCCACCGGCCGATCCTCGAATTCGGCGAACCGCTCCCGCCAGCGGGTGCCCAGCTGCTCGTCGAGCACGCGATGCGCCTGCGCGATCGGCATGGGCGGGGCCTGGTTCTGCAGGCGCGTCAACGCGTCCCGATACCGGTCGGCGAATTTGGGCGGCACCGCGGCCTCGGCGACGCTGAGCGCCTGGCCGAGTTTCATTGCCCCGCCCTTGAGTTCGCCCAGCACCCGGAAGACCTCGTCGGCGGCCTTGTCGATCAGGGCCTCGTCGATGGTGCCGCGTTCCGCGCCGGTCATGATGGCCTTGCCGGTGGCGGTCATGCGCCGCGCCACGATGCCCATGGGCAGGGCGGCCAATTTCGCCGAGCGCATCAGACCGGTTCGCCTCTTGCCTGCCATGTGGTGCCTCGCTTCGGTTCGCCATCATCGGAGAAGGGTGCCGCGGTGGGCACCCTTCGAACCTAAATTGTCTCAGACACCTAGTCAATCGGTGTGCGGCACAACACTTCCGCGCTCATCAAGCCGTAGCGCTGTGCGGCTGCTCCCCGGAATCGCCGTCCAGGCCCAGCAATTCGTCGAAGCGGGCCAGCACCTTCTCGTGATACATGGCGAACAGATCCTCGAACAGCGCCAGCTGCGCCTCGGAGGGACCGCCCTCGGACTCCCATACCGCCAGCAGCGCCCGCCACACCAGCACGTGCAGATCGGCCGAGACCGAGAAGTACGCCTCCACCGCCTCCGGCACCTCGAAGAGCATCTCCCCCACCGAGTTCAGCACCGCGCGCTGCATGGTATGGCCGAGGTCGGTGAGCACCGCGCGCACCAGCCCCACCTCCAGGTCGAGCATGCGGACGTGATCGGGTTCGGCGCTGCGGGCCTGGGTTTCGAGCTCGTCGACCGCGGCCGTCAGCACCGCCGGGTCGATACCGCGTTCGGCCGCGGTGTAATCGAGCAGCGCCTCGAGCACGATGGCCCGCTCGGCCGCCACGATATTGCCGAACATGTCCGCGGCCATCTCGGGCGCGTGCATGGACAGCCGGAACAGCTTCCGATACACCTCGACCCCGCCCGCGCGGCGCACGTCGCGCACGGTGAAGCCGCGACCGCGGTGCGCGTCCACGAAGCCGTAGGACTCGAGCCGGCCCAGAACCAGTTGCGCCGTGGCCCGATTCATCCCGAATTCCTCGGCGACCTGGCGGACCGACGGCATCAGGTCGCCGGGCACGTACTCCCCGATCGCGACACGGCGAGCGAGCTCGTCCGCCACATCGGCCACGACCGTCTGGGCACCCATCCTGTCACCTTTCGACAACTTTCGGATACGTCCCAGACAGTTTAGACTTTCGTGTGCCAAACTGCACGTGCATACGCCCGGCATGGATGGGTGGTGCCGCGCACACGACGAGGTGAGCCAATGTCGATTCGGCGAATCGGTGCAGGATCCGGGGGCGACGGGGGCAGGCCGCCGGTGCGCGCCGCCGCCCGCAATGCCAGGATCGCCGGTCTTCCGGTCGCATTCGCCGGTCGCCAGGCCGCCGGGGTGGGCAAGCGGATGCTGGGCCGTTCGGCCGAGGAGGTCAACCGGGATATCCAGATGCGCACCGCCCAGCACATTTTCGAGGTGCTCGGCGAATTGAAGGGCTGCGCCACCAAACTCGGGCAGCTGCTGTCCATCTACGAACTCGCCCTGCCCACCGAGATCGCCTCGCCCTACCGGACCGCCCTGGCCCAGCTGCAGGATTCGGTCCCGACCATGCTGCCCGGCACCGTCCACGAGGCCATGGCCGCGGGCATGGGCGAGAACTGGCGCTGGCATTTCAGCGAATTCGACGACCGGCGCGCGGCGGCCGCGTCGATCGGGCAGGTGCATCGCGCGGTGTGGCGGGATGGTCGGCAGGTCGCGGTCAAGGTCATGTATCCCGGCGCGCACGCGGCCGTGCTCGCCGATCTCGAGCAGCTGCGCCGAATCTCGGTGCTGGCCACCGTCTTCGCGCCCGGCGCGGATGTGCCCGCGGTGACCGAGGCCATCTGCACCTGCGTCGCCGAGGAACTCGACTACGCCGCCGAGGCCGAACACCAGCGCGCCTTCGCCGAGGCCTATGCCGACGATCCGGATTTCGTGGTGCCGCAGGTGATCACCCAGCGCGGCGATGTGATCGTCACCGAATGGCTCACCGGCACACCGGTTTCCCGCATCATCGAGTCCGGAGCCCCCGAGGAGCGCAGCCGCGTCGGCATGCTCATCTTCCGATTCCTGCTCTCCACCTGGTCGCGCACCGGCCTGCTGTACTGCGATCCACACCCGGGGAACTTCCGGATCCTGCCCGACGGGCGGCTGGGCGTGGTGGATTTCGGGGCCTGCACGCCGTGGCCGCCCCCCGGCTTCGAACAGCTGGTCGGCGATGTCATGGACGCCGCCTTCAACGGCGGCATACCCGAACTCGACGCCGCCATCCGCCGCCACGGGTTCGTCCGCCCCGGCCGCAGCTACGACGTGGCGGCTTTGGCCGAGGGCCTCGACGCCGTGGGCGAACCACTCACCGTGCCCACCTTCCGGCTCACCACCGCCTGGCTGCGCGGCCACGTCCGCTCGGTCCTGGCTCCGCGCCTGTCCAATGTGCACCGCCAACTGGATATGCCCGCCTACTTCACACCCTTCGCCCGCTGCTTCCTCACCGCGCTGGGCGTCGTCTGCCAACTGGAGACCGAGGGCCCGATCCGCGCCGAATTCGCCCGCTGGTCCCCGGAACTGGCGGCGGTCTTCGAGCGCTACGACGCCCGGCACGCCCAGCCCACCGATCTGGCCGTGGTCCGCCACCTGCGCGCGCTGCCCACCGACCGCCGCGCCTCCATCGTGGGCTGACCGAAACCCCCTTGGCGCACAGCCGGTCCCGATACCATTTCCTGGGAGGTGCGCCATGCCAAAAGTGCTCTTGATCACCGGTGATGCCGCCGAAGACCTCGAGGTCATGTACCCCTACCAGCGTCTGCTGGAGGAGGGTTACGAGGTCGATATCGCGGCCCCGACCCAGAAGAAACTCCAATTCGTCGTCCACGACTTCGCCGACGGATTCGATACCTACACCGAGAAGCCGGGCCGCACCTGGCCCGCGGACCTCGCTTTCACCGAAGTCGACCCGGCCCAGTACGCCGCGCTGGTGCTCCCGGGCGGCCGGGCCCCCGAATTCCTCCGCAACAACCCCGACTGCCAGCGCCTGGTCCGTCACTTCGCCGAGACCGACAAACCCATCGCCGCCCTCTGCCACGGCCCCCTCATCCTCGCCGCCGCGGGCGTCCTCCACGACCGCACGTCGAGCAGCTACCCGGCCCTGCAACCGGATATCCGCGCCGCGGGCGCCATGTGGGTCGACAGTCCCGATCACATCGACGGCAATCTGGTCACCGGCCGAGCCTGGCCCGACCATCCGCAATGGATGCGCGCATTCCTGGAGGTCCTCCGCAAATCCGCGCCGCCATCGCACTGACAGGTCATAGAACCGGTCTATGCATGCATCGGATCGTGGGTTCTACCGGGGAAAGGTAGCCCGCGCGAAGGTTGATGCATGACCACAATGACCTTTCGTAGAACTGCCGAGGTAACCGCTCCCGCCGGGGGACGTACCGGGACGGTGGCGCGTACGGAGGGTCAGTGGCAGCCCCTGCGCCACCTGGCTCCCAACTGGTTCGCCGTTGTCATGGGCACCGGCATCATCGCCAATGCCGCATCGACCCTGCCCCTGCAGTTCCCCGGGCTGCGCGCCGCCGCCACCGTGGTGTGGGCCCTGGCCTCGCTGCTCCTGGTGGTGCTGGCCGGCGCCTGGATTCTGCACTGGCGCCGCTACCCCGACGAGGCTCGCGGCCACGGCCTGCACCCCATCATGATGCAGTTCTACGGCGCCCTGCCCATGGCCCTGCTGACCGTCGGCGCGGGCACCCTGATGCTCGGCAAGGACGTCATCGGTCTCACCGCCGCAGTCACCATCGACTGGGTGTTGTGGTCGGCCGGAACCGTTTTCGGCCTGATGACCGCCGCCAGCATCCCCTACCGGATGATCACCCGGCACGACTTCGAGCCCGATTCCGCCTTCGGCGGCTGGCTGATGCCCGTCGTTCCCCCGATGGTCTCGGCCGCCCTCGGCGCGCTGCTGGTTCCCTACGCCCCCGCCGGGCAGCTGCGGCTGACCATGTTCGTAGCCTGCCTGGCCATGTTCGGCCTGAGCCTGATCGCCTCGCTGGTCACCATCACCCTGATCTGGTCGCGCCTGCTGCACCACGGTCTGCCTCCCTTCGGGATGGTCGCCACCGTGTGGCTGGTGCTCGGTCCCCTGGGCCAGTCGGTGACCGCCGCGGGCAGCCTCGCCAATGTCGCCTCGGGTGTCGTCGATGAGCGCACCGCCGCCGGGCTGGATGTCTTCGCCGTCCTCTACGGCGTTCCCACCTGGGGATTCGCCAT
Source organism: Nocardia sp. JMUB6875 (assembly GCF_041154655.1). Taxonomy (NCBI): domain Bacteria; kingdom Bacillati; phylum Actinomycetota; class Actinomycetes; order Mycobacteriales; family Nocardiaceae; genus Nocardia; species Nocardia sp. JMUB6875. The sequence goes on along the minus strand of NZ_BAAFGR010000144.1, from coordinate 9,583 downwards.
GCTGTGGCTGGCCCTGGCCGTCTCGGTCACCATCCACGCCCGCAAGTCCATGCCCTTCAACCTGACCTGGTGGGGCTTCACCTTCCCCGTCGGCTGCTGCGTCACCGGAAGCACCGCCCTCTACGGGCACACCGGGGCCGACCTGTTCGCCGTCATCGCGGTGAGCCTCTACGCCGTGCTGGTCGCCGCCTGGGCCGTGGTCGCCGCCAAGACCGTGCACGGTGTGGTCCGCGGCAACCTGCTGCGGCCGGTCAAGTAGTCCGAAACCGCCACGCTGTAACCCCTTTCGCTATCTACTGACAGACGTGAACACGCGTCGGTGGATGGCGAAAGCGGCGGTTCATGGTGCCAGGGGCGGAATCCGAGCGCCGGACGCGGCCCGGCACGAGTACCGGCTCGGGTCGGGAGTTGCGGCTGGTGGCCGGTGACAGCTACGCGAGCTGGGAAGCGGTCTACCGCGACAACGCCGCCTGGGTGTACGCGTTGATGTTCGGCAAGGTCGGGAACAAGCCCGACGCCGAGGATCTCACCGCCGAGGTGTTCATGGCCGCGCTCAAACCGCTGCGCATCACCGCCAGCGCCCCGGAGGTGCGGGCCTATCTGCGCGCCACCGCGCGCACCGTGCTGGCCGCGCACTGGAAGGCGCGCATGGGCCGCGAGATCACCGCGATCGAGGGCGATATCGCCGACGATCCGCCCGCGGAACTCCCGGATTCCGGGGCCGAGGGCCGCGCCGCCGCGGTGCTGGCCGAACTCCCGGACCGGTACCGGAGCATCCTGGAATTGCGTTTCCTGCAAGGTCTTTCGGTCAAGGAGGCGGCGCAGCGCCTGGGCGTGACGGTGGCGAATGCGAAGGTGTTGCAGCATCGGGCGCTGCGGATGGCGTCCCGGCTGAACGAGCGAGGTGTGCGGTGAGCGGGCGGGAAGTGCGGCGTTTCGTCGAGGAACTACTGGCCGGGAAGCGGTCCACGGGCTTCGAACCCGATGACGCCGAGGCCGAGGAGATGCGCACGGCCATCGAACTGCGCGCTGCCCGGCTGGGCAGCGACGCACCCAGCGAGGAATTCCTCAGCGGCCTGCAACGCCGCCTGGCCGAGCAGATGGACGAGCCTGCGGAAACACCTGCGGCACAAGGTCATCGCCGCCGCAACCTGCTGATCGGCACCTCCGCCGCCGCGGCCGCGGCAACGGTCGGCGCGGTGGTCGACCGCACCCTCCTCCGCCCCGGCGGCACCGGCACCCCGCCCGCCGCCCAGCAGACCCCGCTGTCCCCCAATACCGGCGCCTGGCGGCCGATCGCCCGATCCTCGGATCTCCCCGAGGGTGCGACGGTCGCCTTCGACGTCGGCACGATCAACGGATTCGTCCGCCGCGACAAGGGAATTCCGGTCGCCGTGTCCGGCGTGTGCACCCACCAGGGCTGCAAACTCTGGCTCGACGCACCCGCCGAACGCCTGCGCTGCCCCTGCCACTCCACCTCCTTCTCCATCGAGGGTGAAGTGGTGACCCATCAGCTGCCCATCGCGCCCGCGCCCCTGCCCACCATTCAGGTGCGCGAAAAAAACGGCACCATAGAGGTTTTCGCGCCGACCGTGTAACCCGCGCCTCTATCTAGAGGCATGAGACCAACCCGCAACCCGCGCCGCACGGCCGTCGCGGTCAGCCTCGCCGCCGCAGCCCTGCTCACGGCGAGCGCGTGCAGTTCCAGTGGTGGCGGCAAAGCCCCCGACGCCGCCCCCGGAATCACCTACGCTTCCGGCACCGCTACGCCCGGCATGGTGCCGGACGGCAGCGGGCCGACCGGTATGCCCGGCATGTCCATGCCGGGTTCGTCCGCCCCCGCGGCGGCGCCGGCCGGCCCGAATGCCGTCACCATCGACAATTTCGCCTTCGGTCCGAGCTCGCTCAGCGTGAAGCTCGGCGCCACGGTGACCTGGACCAATCACGACGAGGAACCGCACACCGTGGTCGCCGACGACGGCAGCTTCCGCTCCCCGACGCTCGGCAACAACGCGACCTACACCTTCACCTTCACCAAGGCGGGCACGTTCGCTTACGTCTGCTCGATCCATCCCTTCATGCACGCGACCGTGGTGGTGACGCCATGAGCGACGAGCAGGATCCCCAGCAGATGACCCGCCGCCAGCTCATGCGCCACAGCGCCTGGTTCGGCGCGGCGGTCGGCCTGGCCGTGGTCGGCGGCGAGGTGGTCTCGCACATCGCGGGCACCGCCTCCGCCGCGGAACGCCCGACGCTGCGCTTCGCGCAGGTGAGCGACAGTCACATCGGTTTCACCGGCACCGCCAACACCAGCGTCACCGACACCTTCACCGAGGCCATCGCGCAGGTGAACGCACTGGACTATGAACCCGACTTCATCATCCACACCGGCGATCTCACACATCTGGCCACCCAGGAGCAGTTCGATCAGGTGAAGCAGATGATGCAGGGCTTCAAGACCCCGCACGTGTTCACCGTTCCGGGAGAACACGATTCGAGCGATGACGGCGGCTCGCGATACCGGTCGGTCTTCGGTAATGGCACCAGGGGCGACGGCTGGTACAGCTTCGACATCGCGGGCGTCCACGTGATGGGATTGGTCAATACGCTCAATCTGAAGAATCTCGGACATCTCGGACAGGATCAGCTCGACTGGATCCAGCAGGAGGTGGCCGGATTGTCCAGTGACACACCGATCATCGTCTTCAGCCACATCCCGCTGTTCGCCATGTACCCCCAATGGGGCTGGGGCACAGACGATGCCACCCAAGCGCTCAGTCACCTGAAGCGCTTCTCCTCGGTGACCTGCCTCAACGGGCATGTGCACCAACTGTTCACGAAGACCGAGGGCAACGTCACCTTCTACAGCGGCACCACCACCGCCTATCCCCTGCCCAAACCCGGCGACGGACCCGCTCCCAAACCGGTCACCCTGCCAGCGGGCAAGCTGCACGAGGCCCTGGGTATTCGCGAGGTCACATACCGGAAGGGTCGACAGCAACTCGCTATCAAAGAACAAACGCTGAAATGACCACGCCCGATCGGCATGTCGCGCGCGGCGGCTCACATCGTTGTCATTTCGACAGCATGACCTGGCGATGGATGCCCGAGGACGGAAGGTAATCTACTAGGCTGAGCAGTAACAAGATGCTGTGCAGCAGTGCGGCGCACGGCGATTACAGGAGGGAAGCCATGCCACCCCGCCGTTTTCGGACGAACGCCGCAGCGAGCGCATTGCTCGCGCTGGTCCTGGTACTGGCGGCGTGCTCGTCCAATCTTCCGGACGGGAAGGTCGGTCCGCGCACGCCGGCCGCGCAGGCCATCACCGTGGTGCCCGCGCAGGGCAGCGACAAGGTGGACCCGGCGGCGCCGGTGAAGGTGAGCACCACCAGCGGTGTGCTGACCGATGTCACCCTCACCAATGACGCCGGCAAGGTCATCGAGGGCACCTTCACTCCCGACAAGACGGCATGGAAGCCGAACGAGCAGCTGGGCTACGGGCGCACCTACACCCTGAAGGCCGCGGGCGAGGACGTGACCGGACTCACCGGCCCGATCACCTCCACCTTCACCACCATCACGCCGAAGAACCAGACCAAGGTGTATCTGAACACCACGGGCGGTCAGGCCATCGTCGACGGCAACAGCTACGGCGTGGGCATGGTCATCGTCGCGCACTTCGACGAGGACATCCCGGACCGCGCGGCGGCCCAGAAGCGCCTGGTGGTCACCGCCGATCCGCCGGTCGAGGGCGCCTGGTACTGGCTCGACAACCGCAACGCCCACTGGCGGCCCAAGGAGTACTGGAAGTCCGGCACCAAGGTGAGCGTGGCGGCCAACCTCTACGGCATCGAGGTCGGCAACGGCCTGTTCGGCCAGGAGGACGCCAAGGCCAACTTCGTCATCGGCCCCTCGCACGTGTCGATCGCCGACGACAACACCCATCAGATCCAGGTCTTCGAGAACGGCCAGCTGGTCCGCACCATGCCCACTTCCATGGGCCGCGGCGGCAGCGAGACCATCGCGGGCAAGACCTTCACCTTCTGGACCATGCCCGGCACCTATACGGTGATGGACAAGGCCAACCCGGTCATCATGGACTCCTCCACCTACGGCCTGCCGGTCAATTCCCGGCTCGGCTACAAGGAATCCATCGGCTGGGCCACCCGCATCAGCACCGACGGCATCTACCTGCACCAGCTCGATTCCACGGTCTGGGCGCAGGGCAATACCGACACCTCCCACGGCTGCCTCAACCTCAATGCCGAGAACGCGCAGTGGTTCTTCAACTTCTCCCAGCCCGGCGACATCGTCGAGGTCCGCAATACCGGCGGCGCCCCGCTCGAGGTGTGGCAGAACGGCGACTGGACCCTGAGCTGGGACCAGTGGCTGGCCGGCGGCGCGCACTGAGATAGTCAGGCGACAGCGGCCTGGAGGCGGCGGGCGTTATCGGACAACGCCACCGCGTCCGGGCCGCTGATTCGTCTTTCCACGGCCTCGGCGAAACGGTGGATGGTGAAGGCGCGCATGGCCGGACGGGTCAGGCGCAGGGACAGGTTCAGCAGCGGATCGAACGCGGCGGGCAGGCCGAGATTCCGGCGGGCCGGGCGCGGGAGAGTGGCGATCAGCTGCGGGGTTATCAAGGCGGACAGCAGGAGTGGGGCCAGTTCGGGAAGCTGGGAAAACGCGAAACCCCGCAGCAGGGCCAGCGTCGGTGCCACCGCCAGATCCGGGCCGAAGGATTCGATCACCCCGTACCGGTGCGCGATCCCCGCGTAGTAGTCGGCCACGCCCCGGCAGGAGACGGGAATCTCGTCCGGGTTCGCGCCCATCAGGACGCCGAATTGCTTGGCCTCCAACCAGAACCGGTCCCGGTCGGCCGGTTCGAGCCGCGCCGGGCGACGCAGGCCCTCGTAGGCGAAGTTCTCGTAGACGAGCAAGGCCGCCTGCATGATCGTGACGTGGGCGAAGAGCACCAGCTCCGCCCCCTGCGCGGCATACGGCTCGCCGGTGCCCGGGATCGTGCCGGTCATCGACCGGTGGTAGCGCCGCAGGTGCGCCGCGATCCGGTCGGCGGAAGCCTTGTCGCCCAGGATGATCGGGACCGGCACGCCGACGGTCCGCTGTGCCCGCCGGACCGCCATGATCGGGCTCATGCTGCGCTGCGTCCGCCCGGTGACGGCCAGCGGATCATGATCGAGAATGACCGCCTGCATGCCGATGTGCGGCACCTCCAGCAGTGCGGTCACCGGGGCCAGGAAGGGCGTGACCGCCGGGTGCAGCAATACTCGCCAGACTTGCGAGCCGGGACCGAAATAGCCGTAGTCGGCCATGTCGGCGAGAGTGGGGGCCGGACCGCGTCGCCAGATCCGGACATTCTGTGATGCCATGGCCGATCACCTCGTCGTGTTCCATATCGGCTGTCGCACAAGCGTATTGACCAGTCGATCGACTTGACAAGTCGTGCGACTTGTTCGTTGCACGACCGGTATCGTGGGCGGGTGTCGGTCACGACGGGAAACACCAAGCGCAACAGCGCCGAGCAACGCCGCAGCCGCGCCGAGCAACGCGAGGACACCCGCGTCGCCATTCTCGACGCCACCATCGCCAGCTTGATCGAGAACGGCCACGCCGCCACGACTACGCGCGGCGTCGCGGAACGAGCAGGCGTCAGCCAGGGCGCGGTCCAGCACTACTACCCCACCCGCGCCGAACTCCTGGACGCCGCCATCGGCCGGGTCGCGGACATCACGGCCCAGGCGGTCGTCGAAACCTATTCCACGGTAACGGGTTCCGATCGCGAGCGGGTCGGCGTCCTGGTCGACGAACTCTGGACCCTGGCCCAGGTCGCCCCCGTCAGCGTCGGCTTCGAATTCCTGGCCGCCGCCCGCACCGACCCCGAAATGTCGTCCACCGTCGCCCATCTCGTCGAGCACATCGAGTCCACCGTCTTCGCCGTGGCCCGCCAGGTCCTCGGCGATCTGGCCGACCGCCCCGGCGCCCGCGACTGGATGCGCATGACCCTCATCACCGTCGCGGGCGTCCTGCTCACCGCCAGCGTCCCCGCGGCCTCGAACCTGGTCCCCGACTGGCACACCGTCCGCCATCACATAATGACCAGTTTCGATTCCTGGCGAGCGGAACCGTACCTTCCGGAGGACCGTCCGTAATATCCAGAATGGAGGGATCGCCCACCGAAAGGTCGTACCGACGATGAAGTCCACCCGGATAGTCCTGGCCTCGCGCCCGATCGGCATGCCGGAGCAGGAGAATTTCCGCACCGAGACCGTCGAGTTGGAGTCGCAGCCGGGGTCGGCGCTGCTGCAGACGCTGTATCTGTCGCTGGATCCCTACATGCGGGGCCGGATGAGCGACCTGCCGTCCTACGCGCCCCCGGTCGAGGTGGGCGACGTCATGTGCGGCGGCACCGTCTCCCGGGTGCTCGAATCCACCGATCCCGCACTGCAACCCGACGATATCGTGCTCGGTTACGGCGGTTGGCAGACCCATTCGGTCGAGCCGGTCGCCTCCCTGCGCAAGCTGGATCCGGACGCCGCGCCGTTGACCACCGCGCTCGGCGTGCTGGGTATGCCGGGTCTGACCGCCTACACGGGCCTGCTCACCATCGGACAGCCCAAGCCGGGTGAGACCGTGGTGGTCGCCGCCGCCACCGGACCGGTCGGCGCGACCGTCGGCCAGATCGCGAAGATCAAGGGCGCGCGGGCGGTCGGCATCGCGGGCGGGCCGGAGAAGGTGGCGCTGCTGCGCGAGCATTTCGGTTTCGACGCCGCCATCGACCACCGGGCGCCCGATTTCGCCGAGCAGCTGGCCGCCGCGACCCCGGACGGCATCGACGTCTATTTCGAGAATGTCGGCGGCCCGGTGTTCGACGCGGTGCTCCCACGGCTGAACCAGTTCGCCCGAATCCCGGTGTGCGGCTTGATCGCCAACTACAACGCCACCGACCTGCCGCCCGGCCCGGACCGGGTGCCGCTGCTCATGTCGAACATCCTGCGCAAGAGCCTGACCGTGCGCGGGTACATCATGACCGAGTTCGTGGATCAGGCCGGGGCGTTCTACGCCGATGCCGTGCCGTGGATCGCGGAGGGCAAGCTGAAGTATCTGGAGGATGTCGTGGAGGGCCTCGACCATGCCGTCGAGGCGTTCCAGGGTCTGCTCACCGGAAAGAACCTGGGCAAGCTGGTCATCAAGGTGTCCGACTGATCTCTATCGCATGGCCGCGACATACGGCCGCAGGCCGAGCGTGATGTCCACGCACGCGCCGAGCAGAACGTCCCGCTCGACCCGGTCGAGCGGGTGCCGCAGCCGGAGCCTGGTGCCGAGGATCGGGATGTGCCCCGTGCTCGCGCGGACCACGTCCAGCCGACCGGTCTCCTCCCCCATGCGGTCGAGCACCACCAGCCGATACAGCTCGGGGGTCTCGGCCTCCTCGGCGTCGGGCACGAAGTGGAAAAGCGTTCCCGCCGTGGACCCTACGGCCGTCGAGGTGTCCGCCCGCTGGATGGTGCCGATGGCCGTCCCGTCCCCGCGGCTGAGCACCGTCGGCTCCGACGACCGCGACTCCACCCACACCACCGACCCGTCGGCATAGGTGATCCGATGCTTGCCGGTGCCGCTGTTCTTGAACCCGAAAAGGATGGCGGCCTTGGCCCCTAGACCATTGCCCGCACCCCGCACACCGACGGCCAAGGGATCCCCCGGCCCCGCGCTGAAGGTGATCTTCAGTGCGTTGCTCACCTTGTGCACGACCCGGCCCTCGATCATCGTCGAGCCGTTCTCCGGCGCTGGCATCGTTCGATGGTAGGCCCGGAGCACCTGCTCCAGAGGGTGATTCAGCTCGGGAAGCCGACCTTGGCCAGCGCCGTGGTCCAGTCGGTGGCGATGGCCACCTGCGCGTCGACGAGCGCGACCTTGCCGTCACAGATCAGCGTGTGCAGCTTGGACTCGACGCCGTCCTTGGGATTGTTCGTCCCGCCCCCGTTCTTGTGGCCGGGCGACGGCGGTTCGACCCAGAGGTTGCGCGGATCATTGGGGTCGCCGCCCAATTCGAGCGAGATGAGGTGGTCGTACTCGGCGTCGCGAGGATCGCCGGTGTAGTCGTAGGACTTGATATTGGCGGCCTTCTCGGGACCGGTGATCGAATTATTGGGCCGAATCGAGGCCGTATAACCCGACTTACAGATGGTGTCTGCCAGGTTCTGCGCTGTGACTTTGGGATTGGTCGCCCCCGGCGTGCAGGCCGGATCGGGCAGCGGCTGGCCGTCGGAGCTCTTGCGATAGTGGCAACTGCCGGGCGCGGGCTGGGCCTGCACGCTGTAGGTGCCCGACGGCCCCGGACCGACCGGTACGCTGCCGCCGTTCTCCTTGGGCGCGGGCTGCGGAACCCCCTGTGCCGGAGCATTGGCCGGATGATTCGCGGGATGCTTCGCCGCCTCCTTCGAACAACCGGAGATCAACCCAACGACCAGCAGGGCCACGGCAAGCCCTTTGTGCGCCTTCATAATTTCCCCTGCTCGCGCCGGATGGCAGCCCAGACAATACATACCGACCGGTTATGCTGCACGGATGACAGCAGATTCGTCTCGGAACACCGGAGTCCGCACCCGCGCTTTGGCTCTCGCGGGGCTGCTGCTCGGGGTCGGCACCCTGCATTTCGTCACCCCCAAACCGTTCGATGCCTTGATACCACCGCAGCTCCCCGGCAAACCCCGTACCTACACCCAGGTTTCGGGCGCGGCCGAGCTGACCGCCGGCACGCTGCTGCTGCTCCCCCGCACCCGCGGACTCGGCGCGCGCCTGGCCGCGCTCATCTTCATCACCGTCTTCCCCGGCAATGTGCAGATGGCCTACGACTGGTGGAACAGCGACAAGCCCATGGCCCTGAAAGCCGGTGCCCTACTGCGCCTCCCGTTCCAGATTCCGCTGATCACCAGCGCGCGCAAGGTGTACCGCGCCGGGCGGTGATCACCCCAACGCGGCGGTGACGGCGGCGGGCACCGGGACGCCGCGCCGCACCACCTCCGCGACGAAACGGCGCACCAGCACATCGCCCGGAGTCCCGATGAGGCACACCAGCTCCCGCTCGACACCGGGCCGCAGGCGGCGCAGCAGCATCGAGCCGCTCAGCGCCGTGGTCGGCGCCAGCGCCACGCCGACACCGGCCGTAGCCAACCGGGCGGCCGTCACGGCCTGACGGGTCCGCACGGCCGCGGTGAGCAGCACGCCGTGACGTGCCGCCTCGGCATCGAGCCAACCGCCCAGCCCGTTGTCCGGGTGGTAGTGCACCAGCGGTTCATCCCGCAACTGCTCGAAGCCGATTCGCTTGCGCCCGGCGAGCGGATGGCCGGGCGGCAGCACCGCTACCACCTCTTCCACGCCGATGACCTCGGTGCTCCCCGTCCACCGCGTCGGCCGCGGACCGATGGCCATGTCGGCCTCCCCGGATTCCACCAGCCGGGCCAGTTCGTCGGCGCTGGCGGCCTCGGTAAGCCCCAGTCCCACCAAGGGATTGCGCCGCAACCACGTCCTCAGCACCGGCGCGAGCAGTCCCGCCGTCATGCTC
>NZ_BAAFGR010000143.1:0-21114 GCF_041154655.1 Nocardia sp. JMUB6875 | reverse complement strand
GGTCGGAGGCGGGTGGGTGGGCGAGGTTGTGGAGGTGGCGGCGTTCTTCGGGGTCCAGGCGCAGGGCGGTGGCCACGGCATCGATGACGGAATCGGAGACGTTGTCGAGGCGGCCGCGTTCGAAGCGGATGTAGTAGTCGGCGCTGATGCCCGCGATCTGGGCGAGTTCCTCGCGGCGCAGGCCGGGAACGCGGCGGCGGGTGCCGTAGACGGTCAGGCCGACGTCCTCGGGCCGGAGCCGGGCCCGGCGGGAGCGCAGGAATGCGCCGATCTGCGAGGTCTCTTCCACGACCGGACAGTTTATGGGGGTTCTGGCAAACCCCGGTTCGGGCGAGACCGGGGCTGAACGCGGTACTGGTTGGCAGTCGTGGCCGGGCCCAAGCTGATTCGCATGAAACGAGCCTTGATCGTCATCGACGTCCAGAACGAGTACGTGGTCGGGAAGCTGCCCATCGCCTATCCCCCGCTGGATACCAGCCTGGCGAATATCGCGGCGGCCATGGATGCGGCGACCGACGCCGGGATACCGATCGCCGTGGTGCAGCACGTCGCTCCCCCGGAATCGCCACTTTTCGCGCGGGGCAGTGCGGGTTTCGCGCTGCACCCCACGGTGGCCGAGCGGCCTTACGACCTGCTGGTGGAGAAGACCCTGCCGTCCAGTTTCACCGGCACCGAATTGGGGCGGTGGCTGTCCGAGCACGCCGTGGAAACCCTGGTGATCTGCGGGTACATGACCCAGAACTGCGACGAGTCGACCGCGCGTGACGCCGTGCATCGCGGCTTCGGGGTCGAATTCCTCTCCGATGCGACCGGCACTCTCGCGATAGCCAATCAGGCCGGGTCGATCACCGCCAAGGAACTGCACGAATCGGTGCTCGTCGTGCTGCAGTCCCGCTTCGCCGCGGTCGCCACTACTGCTTCGTGGATCGAATCCGTCACGCACGGAACGGAACTGGAGCGCTCGGGCATCCTCTCCAGCGCTCTCGCTGCGCGGTCGTGACCGGATCGCCACACATCCCGGCGGCCTTGGACTTGGCGGCGGTGGCGGTCGGCGCGCTCGCGGGCGCGGTGACCGCCACGGTCCGGGCGCGCGCCGATCGCATCGACGTGATCGGCGTCGCGGTCATCGCGATCGCGACGGGTCTGGGCGGGAGCATGCTGCGCGACGTGGCTCTCGGACAGGCACCGGCCGCGCTCCGGAGCGACGGCTATCTCATCGCGGCGCTGGCCGCCGCGGGTGCGGGAATGGCCTTCGCGCACTGGCCGATTCGCGCATCCATGGCCATCGCGGTACTCGACGCCGCAGCACTGGGCCTCTACCTGGTGCTGGGCATCACGAAGGCGCAGAGCGCCGGAGTGTCCGCGACAGCGGCGGTACTGGTCGGCGTCCTGTCGTGCACAGGCGGTGGCGTGATCCGCGATCTGCTGCTGGGCGATCCGGTCGCACTGGTCCGGATCGGTTCCTGGTACGTCACAGCGTCTTTGGGGGCGGCGGGGGTATTCCTGCTCGCCCAGCCGCGCACCGATCTCACCACCGCCACCGTCGCAACCACCCTCACCGCGTTCGCCCTGCGGGCCGCGGCGTTGCGGTGGTCATGGTCGAGCCCTCCGGCGACACGGCGCGAATTCCGGTGATGAGAGCTATTTTCTGACCGTGGTGGCGCGCTCGAGGAGGAGTTCGACCGCGTCGACGACGGGGGTGTGGCCGTCGGTGAGTTCGACGATGACGCAGTTGAGCGCCGGGCGGTGCAGGGCCACATCGATGAAGGCGGCGACGTCATCGCGGTGCATATCGCCGTACTCGATCGCCAATCCCGCTGTCACCAGACCGTTTCCGGGTTCGTCGCGCAGGGTGCCCGGCCGCACGATGAGCCAGTCCAGATCGGTGGCGACCAGATAGACGTCCGCGGCCTTCTTCACCCGCATGTAGTGCTCGAACCCGGCGCTCGTATCGCGGTCGCGGCCCGCCTCCGGGAAGACGGAAACCAGGATGAATCGTGCGACTCCGCCGAACCGCGCGGCATCGGCCGCCTTCTCCAGTCCCCTGCCGTCGATCAGCGTGGTCTGCTCGGTCCCGGTGCCGTGCGCGCCCGCCGAGAAAACGATCGCGTCGTGTCCATGGAACTTCGCGGTCAACTCCTCCACCGAATCCGCGATCAGATCACCGGCCACCGGCGTCGCCCCGGTCGCGGCGATGACCGCGGCCTGCTCAGGATTGCGGTGCATCCCGGTGACCTCATCCCCCTGCGCGGTCAGCAGCGCGGACAGGCGGCGGCCGATGCCACCCGCCGCACCGATCTGGAACACCTTCACTACGGCTCCTATTCGTAGACCGCCGCGAACGTTTCACACCACTAGAGCCCGTCCTCCACGATCATCGTATCGGCGGCCTACTCGATGCCCGGGCCGACCCTCGCGGTCTCCCGCGAACCAGCAAGCGAGGTGTTCTCGAAACAGTTCCCTTGTTCGTTCGGCTCCCTTGCCGACTCCTTCGCGTCATTTACCGAATTGAGCCTTCACGGGCGAAACCATGGCGCGAAACCGCAGGGTATCGAGCATCTGCGAAGTTGCATATGACGCATCATATTTTGCTGGACTTGAACTATGGTTCAGGTTGCAGGGCCGCACCGCGAGAAAGTTTCCGGGGTTGCGATCGCTACGGTGGAACTGCGTCTAATCTTGCCGATGACCCTGCCGCCGACCGTTTCTGCGCCGGTAGCGTTGTCGGTATCGGTCGACGGTGTCCGGTGATACGGGATGTGGTGTGCAGTGTGGGATTTCGAGGTTTCGCCCAAGCAATCCATCGGCGAGACGGTGTTGGAAGAACTCCGGGAGCGGGCGGCCGCGGACGGGGTGGCGCTACGGGTGGGAGTCGTCGTCGAGAACAATGACGCCGTGCTACTGCTCGAGCACGAGGAGCATGTCGAGGGGCGCAGTCCGCTGCACCTACCCGGCACGGTAGTGCGGCCGGGCGAGACGCTGGCCGCCGCCGTGGTGCGGGCCGTTCGCGAGGAGACCGGTCTGTCGGTAACCGACGTGACCCGGCATCTCGGCAGCTTCGACTACCTCTCCAGCGCCGGAAAGCCGGTTCGCAGAGAGCATTTCGCGGTCGAGGTGGCGACGCCGGGTCCGGTGCGGGTGACCAACTACGCCGAGTACCGGTGGATTCCCCTGTCCGGCGAGTTGCCCGTCACCTCGTCGATCCGCCGTATCCTCGAGGCTTATCAGGAGTAGCGCCGGACCCGATCGCGGAGGACCCATGCTCGAGATCGATACCCGGCCGGTGGTCCTCGACCAGTACACGGTCGACGAGACCGGTCGGCTCGGGCAGCGGCCCCGCGGCGTGGTGTACCCCGCCGGTGTCGAGGACGTGGTGACGGTGGTGGCCTGGGCGCGCGAGAACGGGACTCCGCTCATCGCCCGCGGGGCGGGCACCAGCCTCGAAGGACATCTGCTGGCCCGGGGCGACGAGCTGGTCGTGGACCTGTCGCAGGCGAACAAGATCCTCGAGATCTCGCCGGAGGACTTCACGGCCACCGTGCAGCCGGGCGTCACCCGCACCCAATTGAACGCGGCCGCGGCCGAGTACGGATTGCAGTTCACGGTGGATCCGGGCGCGGACGCCTCCCTCGGCGGGATGGCGGCCACCAATGCCAGTGGCACCACCACGGTGCGCTACGGCGGGATGCGCGCGAATGTGCTTGCGCTGCAGGCGGTCTTCGCCGACGGCACGGTGACCCGGCTCGGGCGGGCGGTGCGCAAATCCTCGAGCGGGTACGACCTGAAGGATCTGCTCATCGGGTCGGCGGGCACGCTCGCGCTCATCACCGAGCTGACGGTGCGGCTGCATCCGATTCCGGAATGGATTCACTCGCTGCGCCTGTCGTTCCCGACCGTGGCCGAGGCCGTGGACACCGCGGTGGAAATGCTGGGGCTGGCGCTGCCGGTGAGCCGCCTGGAACTGGTGGACGCGCCGAGCATGGCCGCGATCAACGCCTTCCGCCGTACGACCTATGCCGAATCCCCCGCGCTGTTCGTGGACATCGAATCCAGTTCCGCCGCCGCGGTCACCGCGAACGAGACCGAGATCCAGCGGATCGCCCACGCGCACAATGTGATCGAGATCGGCACCGCCCGCACGCACGGCGATCGGCACGCACTCTGGGAAGACCGCCACAATCTGTATTTCGCGGTCAAGGCGAGCAATCCCGGACGCAAGTTCCTGATCACCGATACCGCGGTGCCCTACTCGCGGATCGCCGGGGCGGTCGACACCGCCACCCGGCTGGGCACCGAGCTGGGGCTGAACATCACCGTCGCCGGGCATATCGGGGACGGGAACGTGCACACCATCGTGCCCTACAACGAGGACGAATACGCCGGGGCGCAGGTCTTCTCGGATCTGGTGGTGCGCCACGCTCTCGAGGTCGGCGGCACCGCGACCGGTGAGCACGGCATCGGGTTGACCAAGAAGAAGTATCTGCGCGAAGAGCACGGGGACGCGGTCGATCTCATGGTGGCGGTCAAGCAGGCCCTCGATCCGCTGGGGTTGTTCAATCCGGGCAAGGTGCTCGACGTCGAGCCCGATCAGGCCTGATCCCCGGCCGCCCGACGCGCCTGTTCCAGATACGACATGGCGTGGGCCGCAATGTGATCGCGTAGCCGCTCGACGGCCGGGGTCGGCCGGTGATTGCCCGAGATCAGGCCGATGCTGCGCTCACGCTCACCGGTCAGGGTGACGCGGGTGAGGCCCGGATACGGGAGCTCGGGGGCCGGGAGCACCGCGATGCCCAGATTCTGGGCGACCAGGGCGCGCAGGGTCTCGAATTCGGTGATCTCGAAGCCGACCTGCGGGGTGAATCCGGCGGCGGCACACCAGGAATCGAAGAACCTGCGCAGGTGATAGGTGGGTGGATTGGCGATGAAGGGCTCGTCGGCGAGCTCGGCCAGATCCACCTCGGCGCGGGTGGCCAGCGGGTGCGTGCTCGCGACATAGAGGTGAATCCGCTGGAAGCCCAGGATGATCGTGGGCAGGTCGTCGGGCGCGGGGATGGTGACGGCCAGATCCAAGCGACCGTCGCGGACCATCTCGACCAGTGCGGTGCCGTGGGCCTGCACCAGATGCAGTCTGATCCGCGGTGCGCCGGCGTGGAAGTCGGCCAGCAGCGACGGGATGCTGACCGGTCCCAGCGTGAACGGGAAGCCGAAGCGCACCAGGCCGCTGTCCGGATCGGCATTGCTGCGCACCACGTCGACGGCGTCGCCGAGGGAGCGCACGAGACCGCGCGTGCGCTCGTACAACTCCTGCCCGGCGGCGGTCAGCGCCACTCGGCGACCGACCGGTTGGAACAATCGCACGCCGACCGCCTGCTCGACCGCTTTCAACCGGCGGCTCAGCGACGACTGCGGCACCCCGAGCCGCTGTGCCGCGCGTGTGATGTGCCCCTCGTCGGCCGCGGCGTCGAAGGCCGCGAGCAGCGGGATGAGGGCCTCCACCTGGACCGACGACAATTCATCCATATTCGGATGATAATCGCTCGAAATAAACATTGGACGGATGAATGGGTGCGGCGTGACGATGACGAATACCACGAGCCCAGGAGGTCGCCCAGCATGGACGCGCACACCACCGCCGCCGAATCCGCGACGGACACAGAGGTTCTCGATGTCGTTCTGATCGGCGGCGGCATCATGTCCGCCACGCTCGGCGCGATGATCGCCACCCGGCACCCGGACTGGTCGATGGTGCTGCTCGAGCGCCTGGACCGGGTCGCCGGAGAGAGCTCCGATCCCTGGAACAATGCCGGGACCGGGCATTCGGGATTCTGCGAGCTCAATTACATGCCCGATCCGACCGACGCGGGCAAGGCGTCGGAGATCGCGGCGATGTTCGGTCAGTCGCAACGGTTCTGGGCCGATCTCGCCGAACGGGGCGCGTTGGCCGACACCGGATTCGTCACGCCGACACCGCATATGGACGTCGTGTTCGGCGAGCGGGATGTCACGTATCTGCGGCAGCGCTACCAGACCCTGCACGCCCTCCCCCGGTTCTCCGCGATGGAGTACAGCGAGGATCCGGCCACGATCGCACGGTGGGCTCCCCTGCTCATGGCGGGCCGCGATCCCGGCGAGCCGGTCGCCGCCACCCGATACGAGGCGGGCACCGACGTCGACTTCGGTTCTCTCACCCGCACTCTCGTCCGAGCCATGTCCGACTCCGGCGCGCGGATCTACACCGGCTGCGAGGTGACCGGCCTGCGCCGCGGCGCGGACGGCATCTGGACGGTGTCGGTGCGCAACCGGAGCACCAAGCGCCGCTTCACCCTTCGCACCCGATTCGTCTTCGTCGGCGCGGGCGGTTACGCGCTGAAGCTGCTCCAGAAGGCCCGCATCCCCGAAGTCCGCGGCTACGGCGTCTTCCCGGTCGGCGCGCAGTTCCTGCGCACCGATAATCCCGAGGTCGTCGCCCGCCACGAGGCGAAGGTTTACAGTCAGGCACCGCTGGGCGCTCCCCCGATGTCGGTGCCGCACTTGGACAAACGCAATGTCGACGGCGCCCCGTCGCTGCTCTTCGGGCCCTACGCCACCTTCAGCACCCGGCTGCTCAAGCACGGCAGGCTGATCGACCTGTTCACCACGCTGCGTCTGGGCAATATCGTGCCGCTGGTCGCCGCGGGCCTGCAGAATCTTCCTCTGGTGCGCTATCTCATCGGCGAGTTGCTCTCTACGCGTCGCCGCAAATTCGCCCAGCTGCAACGCCTCTATCCCGAAGCGAATCCCGCCGATTGGACTCTCATCCAGGCCGGTCAGCGCGCCCAGCTCGTCAAACCCGATCCGGACCGCCTCGGTGTGCTGACCATGGGCACCGAACTGGTTATCGGCGCCGACAACACGATCGCGGGTCTGCTCGGTGCTTCGCCGGGCGCATCGACCGCGCCCGCCATCTTGGCGGATCTGCTGAACCGCTGCTTCGCCGAGCAGAATTCGCCCATCGATCCCGTTCAAGAGGTGGGCGCGAACTCCCAGAGCGCGGGGGCACCGGAGTTCGCCGCAGGTATCGGGAAATAACTGTGATGGTCGGCGGGGTCCACCACCACGACGTGGGCCCCGTCGGCCAGACGGTCGGCACCGGCGGGCTGCGCGTGCCCGTCCTTGCGGTCGAACACGCTCACCCATCCGCTCTCGGATGCGACGTAGAGTCGTTGCGGGCCCGGATCATAGGCGAGGACGTCCGGTGTCTTGCCGACGCTGTTGCGTTCGGTCACAACACGTTTCGCGATATCCACGGTGACCAGCGTGGCGTTGTCCTCGCATCCCACGTACATCAGCTGTCCGGCCGCGTCCAGGGCTTGCCCGTGCGGTCCGGAGCATCCTGGTGTGGGGATGTGGTCGGTGACAGTCGGGAAATCCGGGGTGATGACGACGAGTTCACCGCGGCCCTGCACGGCCACCACCATGCGGTCGATGGCCGGGTCGTAGACGACATTGCCCACCTCCCCGCCCAAGGCGATGGTGTTGCGGACGCTTCCGGTGTCGGCGTCGATGACGGTCTCGCTGCCCGCGCGCTCGTTGGTGGTCCAAATCGCGTTGCGGACCGGGTCGTAGGCCAAGCCATCGGGATAGGTGCCGGTGGACGCGGTGAACAGCACCGCCCCGGTGTCCTCGTCGAGGGCGACGAGTTGATCCCGCCCGGTCACGGTCGCGTACACGCGGTGCTTGTCCGGAACCACCAGTACCCCGTGCACGTCGGGGGTGTCGGGAATCGTGCGGATCACGCTGTGGGCACGGACGTCGACTTCGACGATCTCACCCGCGCCCATGTGTGCGAGGAACATCAGCCCGCGCCCGGAATCCACACTGGCATAGTCGAATCGGGACGCGCCGCCGGTCAACGGCGTCTCGGCGACCTTCCGTAGCGGCAGCGGCCCGCCGGTCGTGGCCGGGCCCGGTGCGGACGCACAGCCCGCGATCAGCAGGATCCCGGCAAGTCCCCATCCCGAGCGCCTCGGCCACATCCGGCTCACCTCATGATGTTCAGCAGACGTCGCGGAACAGGGCGGCGGCCGCGTCGGCGGCGGGCTCGATCAGGCGGGGGTCGTCGTAGAAGTCGATCTGGCCGACCGAATCCAGCCACAACTCCGATTTCGGGGATGCCACCGCAGCATAGAACTTGTGCGCCCACGGCGGCACCAATGCGTGCTCGGAGTGCACGAGCAGGAATGGGACCGACAGCCGTGCGGCGGCCTCCTGGGCGTCGAAACCGGCGGTGTGCTCGAAGGATTCGACGGCGAAGCCGTTCGTGTAGTTGGGGACCACGCCGCGCGGGGTGCCGTAGTACTCGAACGCCTCGGTCAGGGGCATGGCCACATCGCCGTTGTCGGCGGCCACGGCCGGGATGGTTTCGACCTCGCCGGTGGCCAGGCGCAGTTCGCGCGCCTTGCGGCCGCGTTCGACCACCGCCGGATCGGCCGGGTTGGCGGCGGCGTCCGCGTATACACCGGCGACACCCGCGAAGGCCTTGATGCGCGGGTCATCCGCGACCGCGCGCGCCATGTAGCCGCCGCCCGCGCACACACCGATTGCGAGCACGGCCGAGTCCGCGAACCGCGCGTCGCCCTGCAGCGCCGTGATCGCCGCCGAGATATCGGCGGCCTTGCCCAGCGGATCCTCCAATTGCCGCGGCTCGCCTTCGCTTTCGCCGAAGGTGCGGTGGTCGAAGGCCAGGGCCGCGAAGCCGCGCCGGGCCAGTGCCTGCGCGTACACGCCCGCCGCCTGTTCCTTCACGGAGGTCAGCGGGCCGGTGGTGACCACGACGCCGGTGGGCGTGCCCTCGGGCAGGAACAGGTTGCCCACCAGCTGGTCGCCATCGCGGGTGAAGGTGAATCGTTCGGTACTGATGGTCATCTCGTTCTCTCGTCTGGAAGTCCGCGAATTAGGGTGACACAGACGGTAGGCGCGGAAATCGGCCACCGGTAGAAGGCACTTCGCGGTGCCCTTCCGAACGGAGGCGAGATGGCACTGATCATCCCGGACGTGCTCGAGGAATCCTGCACGACCAGGCAGGCTTTGGAGCGGCTGGCCGCCAAGTGGCGCATCCTGCTCATCTACGCCATGCTCGACGGCCCGCAGCGCCCGGCCGCGCTGCGCCGCCGCCTGCCCGGCATCACCCAGAAGGTGCTGACCGAAACCCTGCGCGGCATGGCCTTCGACGGCCTCGTCGAACGCCATGTCTACAAGGAGACCGCGCCGCAGCACATCGAATACGCGCTCACCGAGCTCGGCAAGTCCCTGGAAGCGCCCCTCGCCGCCATCTGTGCCTGGGCGACGGAGCATCCCGTGACCGGAGTTGATATGAGCTGAGTCACAATTCGCCTCCCCGGTCGGTTCGGTGTCGAAATCGCCGCTGCCCGTTCGAGGAGTATCCGAATACGAACACAACGATCGAAAGGCACGAGTTCCATGGCCAACCCCGTCCTGACCGCAGTCCGTTCCGTCGATGGCAGCAGCATCGCCGTCGAGACCATCGGATCCGGGACGCCGGTGATCCTCATCGGCGGGGCGTTCAACGACCGCTCGACCATGACCGCGCTCGCCTCGACGCTGGCACCGCACGCCACCGCGGTCACCTACGATCGCCGCGGCCGGGGCGGCAGCACCGATGCGAGCGGCGACTACACCGTGCAGGCCGAGATCGATGATCTGGCAGCCGTGATCGAGCAGGTCGGCGGCCGCGCACACGTGTTCGGTCATTCCTCCGGCGCCGCACTGGCTTTGGAAGGCGTGCTGCGCGGGCTGCCGATCGACAAGGTCGCGGTGTACGAGATGCCCGCGGTGGTCGACGGCAATCGCCCGGAGCCGGCCGCCGAGGTCTTCGATCAGCTCGTCGCGGGCATCGCCGCCGGCGACCTCGACGGCGCGGCCGAACTGTTCCTCGTCGAGCAGGTCGGGGTACCTGCGCCGTTCGTCGCCGAGATGCGCAACGCACCGGTCTGGGATTTCATGAGCGCGCAAGCGGGCAGCCTGCCCTACGACGTGGCGGTGTGCGGTCCCGGGATGCGTTTGCAGTCCTCCCGCTACGCCACGATCACCATCCCGGCGCTGGTCGTGTACGGCGATCAGACCTGGCCCTGGATCCAGACCGCGAACCAGGCCCTGGGCGCCACCATTCCGAACGCGCGCCGGGAGGTGCTGCCCGGCGCCGATCACGAAGTCCTCGCCCAGCCCGAACTGCTCGAGCCGCTGCTGCTCGACTTCTTCGGCTGACGCTCCCTGACACCGCCTGAATTCGGGGGTATGGGTCGGATCAGTCCGGCTCCAGGGTGGCGACGATCATGGCGTAAGTGCGGTAGTGGCCGACGAGCACGCACAGTTCGAGGATCTCGCGGACGGTGAAGTACTCCAGCAGGCCCTGCCAGGCGGTGTCGGACAGGAAGAATTCGCGGTACAGCTCGTCGACGGCCCGGTCGATCACGAGGGCTCGGCTGTCGGCGGCATCGGGCACCGTATCATCGAGCGCGGCACCGATTTCCGCGCCGTCGAGGGTGCTGAGGCGGGTCATGCGCCTGCCATACCAGCTCAGAATCGCATGCAGGGCGGGATGCCGAGACAGCACGGCATCGCCGCCCGGTGTCCACGGGGTGTGGGCCTCGAGGTCCGGGCGCGGGTCACACCGCTGCGTGCGCGGGCGTCGAGGCATCTCCGTGGTCGTTCGCGGCCGCCTCAGCAGCGGTTCGGGCGGCATGGCCGCGCTCTCCTCCAGCATGCCGAGCAGCTGGTAATGGGCGACGATGAAACAGATCTCGATCAATTCCCGGTCGCCGTAGCCGAATTCGCGCAGCCGGCGGATAGTCGGTGCACCGATCGCCATGTCGTCGTGCAATTCGTCCGCGGCGCGCAGCAAACTGGCCTGCCGTTCGTCCCAGCGCGCATGCTCGGGCCCGGCCGTCACCGCGTCGAGAAATCCGCGCCGCTCACGAATGCGCGCCCACAGTGCGTGCGCCGAATAGTGATAGAAATGCCCGGCATTCCAGGTCGCCCGCAGCACCAACAATTCGATATCGCGGTGGCGCAGGCTCGCGATCAGCGCCTGACCGAACTCCGCGGGCCCCTCCAGCGCGAACAAGGTGGCGAGCAATCGCGGATGCACCGTCCCGATCCACACCACCTGCACCGTCCCGGGCAGCACATACCGCAGCCACGCCACCCGCGGCTCGACCCGCACCGTCCGCGGCCGCGGCCACCCCAGCCCGCCCCCATCATGTGACCCAGGTCTCATACCTCAAAATTGAAGGCGCGAAAGCACTTCCGAGACATTTCGACACCGGCCAATTCCTTGACATGACCGGCCACCACCGCTCAGTTGTGGCAGCTGTCCTGATCGGAGTACATCAGCATCGACGTCACGGTCTGCCCCAGCCTGACGTCGGTCTTGTAGATCCCCATGAACCCGTAATGCGTTCCCGGATGCCCCGGCACCTCCGCCGAACTCCAATTCGCCCCGAACTTCAAACTCGGATAGGCGGACTTCACCTCATCGAGAGTCGACCCCGCCTTGATCCCCTCCGGCGTATGCACCGCCGCCCCCTCCTCCGGCGCCACCGCCACCACGACGCCATCCTTCAACCACCCGGACCCCTTGGTCCAGTACGAGAATCGGGCACACCCCTGCATCGTGCCGCCGTTCGCGAGCACCCCGATCGGCTTCCCTTGGTTGTGCAGATTGGATTCCTGCTCCCAATTCATCCCGAGGTCGATCCCCCGATACCCCGTCGGCCCGAGCGTCGTCGCATCCACCGGCGCCTTCGTCGTAGCCACCGTAGGCGAACTCACCGGCGTAGCGACCGGCGCGGTCTCGTCATTGCAGGCCGAAAGCCCAAGGGCGAGAACAGTAGCGGCGGCAGTCGCCCCGAAGGTCCGCAGGCTTCGCATCACGTAATCCAATCCGATTCGTCCAGCAGGCGACCGAACCCGGCCATCCGACGATCGAGATATTGACCCGATGATCTTGTCGCCCGATTAACAACCGCTTGTCGCGCGTGGGATGCCACCATCGAGGGATGTCGTATCGCACCGGAAGCGTCGTGTCGGCGGATGGGACCCGGATCGTATTTCACACCGGCGGGGACGGTCCGCCGCTGGTGATCGTTCACGGTGCGCTGGTCCCGTTGGACGTGTATATGGCCCTCGGGGAGCTGCTGGCCTCGGATTACCGGGTTGTCGTGGTCGAACGCCGCGACTACGGCGGTCCGAGTGGAAACGGGCCGCGCCCCGCGACATTCACGACACAGGCCTTCGACCTCGCGGCCGTGCTCGCCGAGGTCGGCGAGCCCGCTTTCGTCTTCGGTCATTCTGCGGGCGGACTGGTCACTTTGCACGCCATGCAGCGCGATTCGTCGTCGGTGCGCGGGCTCGCGCTCTACGAGCCCCCGGCCACCCTCGCCGGGCCGCCGCTGCGACCGACCCTCGCCACGATCAGGGACTTCATGGCCGACGGTCGACCCGTGGACGCGGTCCACGAATTCCTCACCGCCATCACCGATTCCGCTCCGCCCGGATTCCTGCGCCGCCTCGCCGAGTCCCTCGCATCCCGCGCCTCCGGCCTGGTCGCCGACCTCGAATGCCTGACCACCATGAACCCCGACATCACGCCGTGGTCAGGCATCGATATCCCCGCACTCCTGCTTAACGGCGAGCTCACCGACACCTACGGCAAGAACAGCGTCGATCTCCTGAGATCCACCCTGCCCCAAGCCCATTCCCTCGAGCTCGCGGGCCAACGCCACCACCCCGACGACCCGGTCCCCCTCGCCACCGCCCTCCGCGATTTCTTCGTCTGAGCCGCGAAAGGCGCCGCTGCGAAGCGTCAGGAGAGGATTCGGATGGCGTAGGGCATGATGCCGTCTTCTCGGACTGCGGAAATCCTGACTACGTCGCCGGATTGGGGGGCTTCGATCATTTTGTTGTTGCCGAGGTAGAGGGCTACGTGTTGGCTGCCGCCCGGGCCCCAGAAGAGCATGTCGCCTCGGGCTCGTTGGGCGACGGGAACCCTTGTGCCCATGGTGTATTGGTAGCCGGAGTAGTGCGGGAGGGAGACGCCTACGCCGGCGAAGGCGTAGATCATCAGGCCGGAGCAGTCGAAGCCGGATTTGTTGTAGTCGCCGTAGCTGTCGGCGGTGCCGCCGTCGCGGATGCCGAGGGTGGGGCCGTCCTCGTCCCCGCCGCCCCAGGCGTATTCGACGCCGAGTTGGGACATGGCGCGGTCGATGACGGTTTCGATGAGGTCGGCGCCGGAACCGTTGGGGCGCACGGGCTGGATGGAGCGGCGCGGGGGTGGGGAGGTGTCCTGGACGACGTGCGGGCGGTGGCTCTGGCCGACCTGGTCGGCGCGGTCGGCGGCGGCGCGGTCGGCGGCCACGCGGGCCGCGGCGGCCACGGCGGCGGCGCGGGCGGCGGCCTCCTCGGCCTTGCGCTGCTGGTCCCAGGCCACGAAGGCGTCGCGCTGGCCCTGCAGGCCGACCACATTGGCGCGGGCGGCATCCAGGCGCTGCTGCGCCGAATCGCGCTGGGAGACAAGGTTGTTGCGCAGGGTGTTCTGCTGGTCGAATTCGGCCTTGGCGGCGGTGACCGCGTTCTGCGCCTGGGTCTTCTTGGCGTCGGCGTCCGCGGCGGCGGCATCGGCGGCCTGCTGCGCCTGCTTGGCGGCGGAGGTCTTGTTGGCCTGATCGATCTGCGCGTGCCGCAGGCCGTCGACCACCACCTGCTGGTTCTTGGAGGCGATAGTCAGGACCTGGGCGCGGTTCAGCGCGATCTCCGGGCTGGGCGCGGCCATATAGCTGACCAGCGAGGTGGAGCCGGGCCGCATGTAGACCTGCGCCACGTACTTGTCGAAATCCCGGTGCGCCCCATCGACTTTCGTGCCCGCGTCGGTCAGATCCTGCTGGCACTGGGTGACGGCGCGGGCCGCGGCGTCGGCGGCATCACGGGCGATCTGCAGATCCACCAGGGCCTTGTTGACGGCCTCGCGGCGCGCGGCAACCGCGTCGTCGAGCTGCCGCAGCTGCTGCTCGGCCCCGGCCACCTGGTTGATGAGCGCACCGACCTCGCCGACGCTCGCATCGACCTGAGCACCGGCCGCATTCAGGTCACTGTCGCTGGGATTCGGGGGCGGCGGCGGCACGGCGTGCCCGCTGCTGATCCCCACCATCATGATGATCACCGCTACGAGCAACTCCGTAGCGACCCGCGCCGAACGCATCCGCCGCTTCGCCGGTCGTCGCATCGCACCTCCCTGGAGTCCCATCCGGCACAACATCCCCAACCGTGCCATCGCGAAACCGTACGGCAAGTCAAGGAGTGCGCCGCACAGCCACGCCACAATCACAGCCGTGTAATTCGTGATTAGCCGAGAAGTTGCAGGTAGAACCCATGGGCACCATGCGTCACAACACGCGACACGCGGTACGTTTCCGGCGTGTCGGACATGAAACGGGCGATTCGCCGCCCGCCCGAGCCCGCGCAGACAACGAAAAAGGGGCCCGGGCGAACCCGAACCCCTCAGGGAGACACCGTCTCTCGGTAGCCGCTACGCCACCGGCGTCCGCGGATCAGCCTCCGACACACCCTGCGCGCGTCGCGTCTTCACCAGATACAGCCCGCCGATGGCCGCGATCAGCACACCCAGGGCCACCAAGGTGATCACCGTCCACGAAATCGTCTCCGGCTGCTCGAGCCGATCCACGAACACCCGCGCCGCCTCGGTGGTGTGCTCGGGCCCGCGGTACTTGGCCTTGTCCTCGGCCCACTCCAGATGCCCGCGGGTGAACTGGTCGCTGTAGGTGCCCACCCAGTCGTCGCTGAAGACCACCACGGTCCCGTGCTCGATCTTGCCGACCTCGTTGGCCAGATCGCGCAGGTTCGCCTCGATGCCCGGATTACCCTGCACCACAATGATGTCGAGTTCGATGCCGTGCTCGCGCGCGTCGGCGACGATGGCGGCCAAGGCCTCCTGGTCCCGCCCGGAGGGGGCGGCGACATGATCATCGGCGAGATCGGCGATGATCTTCTTCAGGTCGGTGTTAGGCGGTAGTTCCGCCTTCATAGGCGTGAAAACCGAGGTACGCGAGACGGTCACGAACGCAGAGTACGGGACGGCTTGTCATATCACCTCACCGCGCCACGCGAGTCCGCCCCGTGACCGGCCCCCGATGTGCTCACAGGACAAGCGTACTGTTAGAGTCGGAAAACGGACGAGGCCCGCGCCTCGACGAGTCACCGGCACAGCCCCGCCGGTGGCCCTCCCATTCACAGACGAGTGGAGCTGAACGTGACGAGTATCGATACCTTCGGCGCCAAGGGCACCCTCGAGGTCGGAAGCAACTCCTATGAGATCTTCCGCCTCTCGGCCGTGCCCGGCACCGAGAAGCTGCCCTACGCCCTGAAGGTCCTCGCGGAGAACCTGCTTCGCACCGAGGACGGCGCCAACATCACCGCCGACCAGATCCGCGCCCTCGCGGCCTGGGATCCGTCGGCCGAGCCCGACACCGAGATCCAGTTCACCCCGGCCCGCGTGATCATGCAGGACTTCACCGGTGTGCCCTGCATCGTCGACCTGGCCACCATGCGTGAGGCCGTCACCACCCTCGGCGGCGACCCGAACAAGGTCAACCCGCTCTCCCCCGCCGACATGGTCATCGACCACTCGGTCATCCTCGACGTGTTCGGCACCGCCGACGCCCTCGAGCGCAACGTCGACCTCGAGTACGAGCGCAACGGCGAGCGTTACCAGTTCCTGCGCTGGGGCCAGGGCGCCTTCGACGACTTCAAGGTCGTCCCGCCGGGCGTCGGCATCGTGCACCAGGTCAACATCGAGTACCTGGCCCCCACCGTCATGGTCCGCAACGGCCAGGCCTACCCCGACACCTGCGTCGGCACCGACTCGCACACCACCATGGTCAACGGCCTGGGCGTGCTGGGCTGGGGCGTCGGCGGCATCGAGGCCGAGGCCGCCATGCTGGGCCAGCCGGTCTCCATGCTGATCCCGCGCGTCGTCGGCTTCAAGCTGACCGGTGAGATCCAGCCGGGCGTGACCGCGACCGACGTCGTGCTCACCGTCACCGACATGCTGCGCAAGCACGGTGTGGTCGGCAAGTTCGTCGAGTTCTACGGCAAGGGCGTCGCCGAGGTGCCGCTGGCCAACCGCGCCACCCTGGGCAACATGTCCCCCGAATTCGGCTCCACCGCCGCGATCTTCCCGATCGACGAGGAGACCATCAACTACCTGCGCCTCACCGGCCGCAGCGACGAGCAGCTCGCGCTCGTCGAGGCGTACGCCAAGGAGCAGGGCCTGTGGCACGACGCCGACAACGAGCCGGCCTACTCGGAGTACCTGGAGCTGGACCTGAGCACCGTGGTGCCGTCCATCGCCGGCCCGAAGCGCCCGCAGGACCGGATCCTGCTGTCGGACAGCAAGACCCAGTTCCGTCAGGACATCCGCACCTACACCAACGACCCGGTCCCGCACACCGCGCTGGACGAGGCGCTGGAGGAGTCCTTCCCGGCCAGCGACCCGGTCGCCTCCGGCACCGCCACCGACGGTGTCGCCGTGCCGACCGCCGCCAACGGCTCCGCGGGCCGTCCGTCGAAGCCGATCAAGGTCTCCGACCCGGAGCGCGGTGACTTCGTCCTGGATCACGGCGCCGTCGTGGTCGCGGGCATCACCTCCTGCACCAACACCTCCAACCCGTCGGTCATGATCGGCGCGGCCCTGCTGGCCCGCAACGCCGTCGAGAAGGGCCTCGCGTCCAAGCCGTGGGTCAAGACCAACATGGCCCCGGGCTCGCAGGTCGTCGCCGACTACTACGAGAAGGCCGGCCTCTGGCCGTACCTGGAGAAGCTGGGCTTCTACGTGGGTGGCTTCGGCTGCACCACCTGCATCGGCAACACCGGTCCGCTGCCGGAGGAGATCTCCAAGGCGATCAACGACAACGACCTGTCGGTCACCGCGGTGCTCTCGGGCAACCGCAACTTCGAAGGCCGTATCTCCCCCGACGTCAAGATGAACTACCTGGCCTCGCCGCCGCTGGTCATCGCGTACGCGCTCGCGGGCACCATGGACTTCGACTTCGAGACCGACGCCCTGGGCAAGGACAAGGACGGCAACGACGTCTTCCTGAAGGACATCTGGCCGTCCGCGCAGGAGATCGACGACACCATCAAGTCGGCGATCAGCCGGGACATGTTCACCAAGTCCTACGCCACCGTGTTCGACGGTGACCAGCGCTGGCAGGGTCTGAACACCCCCGAGGGCGACACCTTCGCGTGGGACGAGAAGTCGACCTACGTCCGCAAGGCGCCGTACTTCGACGGCATGGAGATGGAGCCGGCCCCGGTCGAGGACATCAAGGGCGCGCGCGTGCTGGCGCTGCTGGGCGACTCGGTCACCACCGACCACATCTCCCCCGCCGGTCCGATCAAGCCGGGCACCCCGGCCGCGCAGTACCTGGACGCCAACGGCGTTGCGCGCAAGGACTACAACTCGCTGGGCTCGCGTCGTGGTAACCACGAGGTGATGATCCGCGGCACCTTCGCCAACATCCGGCTGCGCAACCAGCTGCTGGACGACGTCTCGGGTGGCTACACCCGCGACTTCACCCAGCCGGGCGGCCCGCAGGCCTTCATCTACGACGCCTCGCAGAACTACCAGGCCGCGGGCATCCCGCTGGTCGTGCTGGGCGGCAAGGAGTACGGCTCGGGTTCCTCGCGTGACTGGGCCGCCAAGGGCACCCGTCTGCTGGGCGTCAAGGCCGTCATCACCGAGTCGTTCGAGCGCATCCACCGCTCGAACCTGATCGGCATGGGTGTGGTGCCGCTGCAGTTCCCGGCCGGCCAGTCGGCCGCGTCGCTGGGCCTGGACGGCACGGAGACCTTCGACATCGAGGGCATCACCAAGCTGAACGAGGGTGTGACTCCGAAGACCATGAAGGTGACCGCCACCAAGGAGAACGGCGAGAAGGTCGTCTTCGACGCGGTCGTCCGCATCGACACCCCCGGTGAGGCGGACTACTACCGCAACGGCGGCATCCTGCAGTACGTGCTGCGGAACATGATTCGCGGCTAGTCAACCGCGATATCGCCTCGGTTCTCGAAGGGCTGTTTCGAAACCGAGGCGTGGTGGTGAGCGATGGCGCCTTGCGAAATAGGCAGAGCTGCCGTCGCTCACCACGCGGCCCCCGTCCGGGCCGCTTCGCTCGTCGCTCGTGCGGGTTCTCCGATTTGGTCGCAAGATCGATACGGAGAACCCGCACAACACGTTTCGGAGGAGCCCAGTGCCCAAGGTCAGTGACGACCACCTCGCCGCCCGGCGCAGCCAGATCCTCGACGGAGCCCGCCGCTGCTTCGCCGAGTTCGGCTACGAGGGTGCGACCGTGCGTCGCCTCGAAGAAGCCACCGGCCTGTCGCGCGGCGCCATCTTCCACCACTTCCGTGACAAGGACGCGCTCTTCCTGGCCCTGGCCCAGGAGGACGCCGGCCGCATGGCCGAGGTCGCCGCCACCCAGGGCCTCATCCAGGTCATGCGCGACATGCTCGCGCGCCCAGAGGATTTCGACTGGCTCGGCACCCGCCTCGAGATCGCCCGCCGCCTGCGCAACGACCCCGAGTTCCGCGCCAACTGGGAAGAACGCTCCGAGGAGCTCACCGCGGCCACCGTCGCCCGCCTGGAACGCCGCAAGGCCGCGGGCGCACTGCGCGAGGACGTCCCTACCGAGGTCATCCTCGGCTACCTCGACCTCGTCCTCGACGGCCTCATCGCCCGCATCGCCTCCGGCCACGCCAACGACAACCTCGAGTCCGTCCTGGACCTCGTGGAAGCCTCGGTCCGCCGCAAGCAGTGATCGACCGCCGCACCGGCGGACGCGTGTCAAACCGGTGTGGCCCCAATCCTTTCGGCGAGTTCCTTCGCGAGCGGATAAGGCCGCTCCGGCGGCAGCAACACCCGTGTCCGGTCGACGCGGCCCGCGCGCAGGTGCGCCGACATCTTTCGCACCACCGGCGTCAGATCCCGGATTTCAACCGTCCAGTCCGACACATACCGCTCGATGACGTGCCGCGACAGCCCGACCTGAATGCTGCGATGCTCCAGCTTCGCCCCGCGCAGCGAGTACTCCGGATCCCACTGCACGTGCACCACCGCATGCCGGAACAGACTGCGCCACTGCTCATTCCCGCTGTAGACGCGACGTTCAGGACTGGTAAGCACCGCCTGCCCCAGCGCCTCCTCCCAGCCCGCACGCGAGATCCGCACCGCGAGAATCCGCTCCTGCCCGGCCTTGCGCCCCCAGTTACTGCGCTGCATGAGCCACCGGAACGACGGCTTGATCCACGTCATCCGATTGGTCGAGAACGGCGGCACGAACCGCTGCGCCGCCACCGCCGCCTCGGCGATCGCCGCCCCGTAGGCCTGATAAACCACGATCGTGTCCCGGTCATAATCGGCCCTGATCTCGAACTGCGCTTCCACGCGGCAGCACACTAGCCGCGCGACGAGCCCGTTCACCAACCATTTTCGGCACCGCGACCGTGTGAGATCGCGATGCCGAGCGGGGATTGCTCACCGCAGGCTTCATCGGTGGAGCCGTCATCGCCGAGCACCCGTGAGGCGCGGGCACGTCAGTGGTTGCCCTCGAGGTCGGTCAGCAGGATGCGGGTGATGCGGTCGAGGTCTTTGCGGTCCTGGTCGGACAGGACCGAGAGGATGCGGGTTTCGTTTTCGAAGTGGTCGGTGACTACTACGTCGATGAGGTGGAGGCCGCGGTCGGTGAGGGCTACGCGGATGGAGCGGCGGTCGTCGGCGTCGGCTATGCGGCGGACCAGGCCCGCCTTTTCGAGGCGGTCGAGGCGGCCGGTCATGCCGGCCCGGGACATCATCAGGGTGTCGGCGAGGCTGGAGGGGTTGAGTTCGTAGGGCTCGCCTGAGCGGCGCAGTGCCGCAAGGACATCGAACTCTCCGCGCTGCAATCCGTGTGCGGTGAACACGGATTCGACGCGTTGCGTGCCGACCACCAGCAGGCGCCCGAGGCGGCCGAGGATGGCCATGGCGGTGCCGTCGAGGTCGGGTCGCTCTCGTTGCCACTGCTGCTGGATCACGTCCACCGCGTCGAACTTCTTCTCGCCCATGGACAACACTCTATTCGATGACATATAGTTCGGTAGCGAATTATCAAGTACCGAACTTTTGGAGAATCTCATGACCACCGCTTCCCGCCCCGTCGCCATCCGCCGTCCCGCCGACTCGGAGATCATCGGCGCGGGTCAGCCGACCTCGGTGCGGCTGCTCATCGATTCGAACGAGGCCGGTGGGTCGGTCAGCACGGTCGAGGTGACCATGGCCGAGGGTGCGGACGGCGCCACACCGCACTACCACACGCTGTCGGATGAACTGTTCTTCGTGGCCGACGGCGAACTTCAGGTGATGGCGGGTGACGAGATCACCACCATCGGCGCGGGCGGTGCGCTCGTGGTCCCCAAGTTCATGCCGCACGCCTTCGGCGCGGCCCCCGGCAGCCCGGCCCGAATCCTCATCGCCCTGATGCCTGGCGTCGAGCGTCACGGCTACTTCCGCTTCCTCGAAAAGCTCGCCCTGGGCCAGGCCACCCCCGCCGATTTCGATGCGGCACAGGAGGATTACGACAACTACTTCATCGAAGCGCCGCAGTGGTGGGCCGAGCGCAATGCCAACCGCGCCTGACCTGGTGGGCGAAATGTTCTGAATGACTGGAATGTCCGGCGACTTCGAGGCGAAGTCGCCGGGGCCCACCCTCCGGCCGCCGAGCGACGCTCACGCGGACGAATCCGACAGACCGGTAGTGATCATCCAGGGTGGCATGGCAATCTGCCCCGCACCCGCGCACCGCGAATAGAATCCGGGGTAGCCCCGTGATCGCGGACGAATGTGCCGCAGACCACTGAAGACGCGGAATGCCCGCCGCGGCCGCGCAGGTTGGTAGTTTCATGGCCTTCTCTGTTCCCATCACCGTTCGCGGCTACGAGCTCGATATCAACGGGCATCTGAATCAAGCCGTGTATCTGCAGTACGCCGAGCACGCGCGGTGGGAATTG